>CP064915.1:300000-600000 GCA_027557655.1 Candidatus Kinetoplastibacterium crithidii
TTCAGATTGTTGTAAATTACATTTTGAAATTAGAAAGAATGGTGTTCCAATAGATCCATTAAAAGTTCTTCCTGTAAGATGAAATCAATATTAGTATTTGACATTGAAACCATACCTGATATAGATGGTTTAAGAAAACTTAATAGTTTTGATAATAGTCTTTCTGATTTTCAATTGCTTGAGATAGTAAAGCAAGAGCGTATAAAAAAAAATGGTCATGATTTTCTACCACTACATTTACATCGAATAGTTTCGATTAGTTGCCTATTTAGAAATAATGATGTAATAAGCATAAAAACATTAGGCCAAGAAGATGATTCAGAACAATCAATGCTGTTATTATTTTTTAAAATTATAGACCGTTATATACCTAGATTAGTTACTTGGAATGGTTCTGGATTTGATTTGCCTGTTATCCATTATCGCAGTTTAATTAATAAAGTTGTTTCTGGTAAATATTGGGATTTAGGTGAGTACAGTAGAGAATTTAAATTCAATAATTATATAAATCGTTATCATAATAGACATATAGATTTGATGGATGTATTGTCAAAGTATAATGCACGTGCTAGTGTCCCTATGGATGAATTAGCAAAATTATGTGATTTCCCTGGCAAGATAGGAATGGATGGCAGTATGGTATGGGAGGCTTGGTGTAATGGCGATATAAAATCTATTAGATCATATTGTGAAACAGACGTTGTAAATACCTGGTTGTTGTATTGTAGATTTTGTTTATTTGAAGGTTCTTTAAATATTGATTCTTATCAAAAAGAAGTTTCCTTTATAAAAAAATATATTTCAAATCTTGAAGATGACCATTGGGTTAGATTTATTGCTTCTTGGAAGGATATATTGAGTGAGTGATGTTTTAGAGATTAATTCTGTTGATTTAAATGCTAGAGGTATATCTCGCTATAATAACAAAGTTATATTTGTTGATGGTGTTTTGCCTGGAGAAAAAGTATTAGTTGATATCGTTAAAAAAACAAAAAAATATGATTTAGCAATATTAAAACAGATATTAATGCAGTCAAATTTTAGAAGAAAACCTTTTTGTGAGTATTTTGGTACATGTGGTGGTTGTATTATGCAACATATAGATACGAGGTCACAGGTATCTATTAAACAACGTATATTAGAAGATAATTTATTTCATTTAGGAAAAACAAATCCGAGTTTTATTCTACAGGCTGTCTATGGATTAGATCATCAATATAGATGTCGGGCTAAATTTTCTGTCAAATTAGGAGCAAAAAAATCATTTGTTTTACTTGGTTTTCGCGCGCGTCATAGTATATTTGTTACTGACATTAATTATTGTCCAATTTTGCATAAAGATATTAGCAAATTAATTTTGCCGTTGAAAGAGGTTGTTTCTCAACTTTCAATTTCGAAAAACATATCTAATATAGAAGTGTCTATAGGAGATAATTTAGTAATTCATTTTTTGATTTGTACTTTTGATCAATTAAGTTATAGTGATAAAATTATTTTATTGAAATTTGAGGAAAAACATAATACCAAATGTTGGATTCAAAGAGCTAGGAATCAAGAAGTCTATCAGATAAGTAATAACTATAGAGAATTATATTACTCACTACCTGAATTTGGATTTCTAATGCATTTTAATGTGAATGATTTTACGCAAATAAATCATTCAGTGAACAGGATAATGGTATCGAGAGTTTTGTCATTGTTAGATATTAAGGCATCAGATGTAATATTAGATTTGTTTTGTGGTTTAGGAAACTTTACTTTGCCATTAGCTACAAAGGCTAAGAAAGTTATAGGTATAGATATAAATAATGATTTGATTGCGAGAGCTTCAAATATATCAATGTTTTATAAATTAGATAAAATTATAAGTTTTAAGGTTTTAAATCTATTTAAAATAGGAATTAATTGGTTTTCTAATATCGAAGCTTTCGATATTTTAATACTAGATCCTCCTCGTGAGGGAGCATTTTCTATAGTTAAATCGTTGTCTGCTTGTAAAAAAAAATTGCCAAGAAGAATTGTATATGTTTCTTGTAATCCTTCTACTTTATCTAGAGATGTTAATGTATTAGTATATGAGTGTGGTTATGTCTTAAAATGTTCAGGAATTATAAATATGTTTACTCATACAGGACATGTTGAATCTATAACAGTACTCGAATTATAGTATTTTTTGATTATCTTTTTATACTACTATTATTATAATAATTATTTTTTATTGCTGCATATTATGTTTGAATTTCTTAGAAAAAAATCTCGGTGGATAGTTTTAATAGCAATAATTTTCATTACACCAGCTATTTTTTTTTCTGGGATAATGATGGGAAACAAGTCCCATAAAGATAAAAAAATAGTTTCTATAGGTAATTCTAATATAACACTTTTTGATTTTGAAAAAACTTATTCTAGTTTTATAAGGAAAACCATTTCAGATACGAAGTATGAGATAGATATATCTTTAGTAGATACACCTAAAATGAGAAAATATTTTTTAGAAGAACTAATAAATTCAAATATTTTAAATCAAACAGCACTTGATCTAAAAATATCTGTATCTGATGATGTTCTTTATAAATATATATCTTCTTTAGATTGGGGCAATGGTTACAATAATTTTTCTAAGTCTAACTATCTAAGTGCTTTGCGTAGTGCAGGAATTACACCAAGAAAATTTGAAGAAGATCAAAGAATATATTTATCAGGACGAAAATTAATAAATTTTATTAGTATATCTCCTATATTTCCTGAAAAATCATTAGACTATTTTATCAAATCTTCTTTACAAAGAAGAACTGCACGTTTCATCTATTATAGATATAAAGAATTTGAAGATAATATATCAGTTCAAGAAGAAGAGACCTCAACATGGTATAAGAATAATAATGAATTGTTAGAAATTCCTTTTAATATAGATCTTGATTATATGATTTTAGATCAAGATAATATTTCTTTTGATATTAATATAACAGATGATGATATTAATAATTTCTACAATAAAAACATTTTGCCTAATAATGAAATGCGTTCTTTCGATTATATTTATATAGAAAAGAAAGATGGTGGATTATTAGATATAGATAAAGCTTCAAATATATTGGAAATTGTAATTAAAGATCCAAATAAATTCAAGTCTTTTGCTATTAGCAAAGTAGATAATAGTCAGATAAATAATTTTTATACTAAAGATCATTTGTTAGATGATTATGGATCTGAGTTTTCTGAGATTGTGTTTAATCTAGAGGAAGGCAAAATATCTAACATAATAGAAACTAATAATGGTTTTTATATCGTTAAACTTATAAAAATAGCTAATAATACTAATTACACTAAAGATCAAATAAAAGATGTTATTTTTAAACAAAAGAAAAATTTAAATTTTTTGGATTTAATATCAAAAATTAGAGATTCTATTTATTATGATAATAAAGATTTAAATGATATTTCTACGGAATTATCTTTAAATATTGAAAGTTTGTATGGATTAACAAGAGATGGTAGTGTAATTAATTCTTATGATAATAAAAATTATTACTTCAAAGATAGAAAAATATTAAATATGCTATTTAATGATTTTCTATACAATGAACGTAATTATAATATTGTCCAGCTTTCCTCTACAAAATTTGTTATTGTTAGAATCAATTCTTCACATGACGCTTATATTCCATCATATGATTTGGTTAGAGATTCTATAAAGAAAATTGTTATATCTGATAAAAGTAGAGATTTAGCAATAAAAAATGCTAAAGAACTTATAGTTTCTTTAAACGATGCTAATTCTTCTAAAAATTTATCAAATAAATTTTCTAAACCAATAGAATTTATGCGTAATAAAGGAAATATTGATATTCCAGTAGAAGTTTCTGATTTTATTATGAAAATGGCTCATTTTAAGTTGCCCTCATATGATTTTATTCCCCTAGATTCTGGTCTTTACATCATTAAATTAGAAAAAATTGATGAATGTAATAATTACGATGATGTAAATAAAGATTTTAGAAAAATATTTTTTGAGAGTTACGGTACATCTGAATCTATGGCATTTATTAGATATTTGAGAGATAAATATAATTTAAAATTATTTAATAGTATTAATGAGATTCTGAATTTTAAAATAGATTAGATCTTATATTCATAAAGATTGAAGTAAACTTGTCCAGCTTTTTTGGTGCGTATTAAATTTAGATAGTTTGGTATTTTTATAATTGAATTTGATTCGATATAAACTATACTATTATTATTTAGTACTCTTGGTAAATAAGGCCATATTTTTTCAAGTTCATTATTTTGAAATGGAGGATCTAATAAAATTAGATCAAATTGTTTTGTTTGTTTTTGTTGAAGAAAATCTATAGCTTTTCCTGAAAATATTTTTACTTGGTCAAGTGATATTTTTTTACATATAAGTTGAATTGATTTTGTAGCTTGTTTATTATACTCTACCATTTGTATGAAACTAGCACCTCTGGAAGCGGCTTCAAATCCTAATGATCCACTGCCAGCAAATAAATCAAGTATGGTTTTATTTGTAAAATTATTGTTCCATTTGTTATTTAACCAATTAAATAATGTTTCTTTAACTCTATTCGGAGTTGGACGTAATCCATTAATTTTAGGAAATGTAATCTTGGTGTTTTTATATATCCCAGAAATAATATAAACAGAGTTATTAGTCATGTTTGATTTTTTTAAAAGTAAATTTAGTAAAAAGATTAATTCTAATAATAGTACATTAGAATCAGAAGAAAAAATATCAAAAGAATATTCTATAAATGAACAGCATCAAGAAAATATTAATTCTGAAAAACATAATGATGATAATAAATATTCTATTTTTAAATTACTTAGGAAAAGTTTATCTAATACAAGTAACAATCTAACCAGATTTTTTAGAAGATCAACAATAGATGAAACTATTTTTGAAGAGTTAGAGTCTATTTTAATAATGTCAGATGTAGGATTTGAAGCATCTAGCGATATAATAAATTTATTAAAATCGAAATTTTTAAAAAGAAATACATTTGAAATTAAAGAAGTAGAAAATGAATTATATACAATATTAACCGATCGTTTAAAAGTTTTAGAAAGTAAAATTCATATTAATTATAAACCTAGTATTTTTCTAATAGTAGGAGCTAATGGAGTAGGAAAGACTACATCAATTGCTAAAATAGCTTCCTATTTCAAGTCTTTAAACTTGACAGTATTATTAGTGGCAGCAGATACATTTCGTGCTGCTGCTGTGGATCAATTGCAGAAATTGGGAGATAATAATAATATAATGGTATACTCTAAAGCAGGGGTACGGGATCCTTCTTCTGTAGTTTTTGATGGTATTAATTTTGGTAAAGCTCAAAATGTTGATGTTATTATTATAGATTCTGCCGGAAGATTGCCTTCAAATATAAATTTGATGAATGAATTAACAAAAGTAAAAAAAGTTATATCTAAAGCAAATAATGGTGAGCCTTATGAAACCATATTAGTTATAGATGCTAACTCAGGTCAGAGTAATATTGCACAAATATCATCTTTTGATAATTATGTAGGTATATCTGGTTTATTTATCGCTAAGTTAGATGGGACGGCTAAAGGTGGCATCCTAGTTTCTGTCGCTTATGGTAAAAATAATATTCGCAAAATTCCTGTTTATTGGATAGGTATAGGAGAAAAGAAGGATGATATGTTATCTTTTGTAGCTGAAGATTTTGTAGAGGCTATGTTAGATAAATAAAAAATATTTTTTATTTGAATTTAAAAATTAACACTATTATTAATAATCTATTATATGTCTAATTCCTCCATTGCAAATATACAAAAATATGGTGTCATATCATCTGTTGATGATATTGTTAATGAACTGAAATCTGGTCGTATGATTATCTTGATTGATGAAGAAGATAGAGAGAATGAGGGTGATTTATTAGTAGCTGCTGATTTTATCTCTTCTGAGAACATCAATTTTATGATAACACATGCTCGTGGGTTAGTATGTCTAACTTTGACAGAAGATCATTGTCAAAAGCTAGGTTTAAGCATGATGACAGAAAATAATAGTTCTCGTTATGGTACTAATTTCACACAATCAATAGAGGCAGCAAGCGGTATAGGAACTGGTATTTCTGCTTTTGATAGGGCGCATACTATAAAAGTAGCTACTGATAAGGATGTCGTTCCAGAAGACTTAGTTCAACCTGGTCATATATTTCCAGTTAGAGCTGTTAAAGGTGGAGTTTTAGCTAGGGCAGGTCATACTGAAGCAGGATGTGACTTAACAAGAATGGCTGGCCTTACTCCTGCTGCAGTCATTTGTGAAATAATAAATAAAGATGGTTCAATGGCTCGATTACCAGATCTATTAGAGTTTTCTAAAGAATTTAATTTAAAAATAGGAACTATAGCTAGTTTAATAAAATATAGAAGTAAGAAAGAAACTCTGATTAAGATGTATAGTAGTTTTATGATAAATACCGTTTATGGTGATTTTAAGGCTCTTTGTTATCAGGATGTTATAAACTCCTCAACTCATATTGCTTTAGTACATGGCAATATTGATTTTTCTAAAGAAACTTTAGTTAGCATACAAACACCTTCTTCTATTTTAGATATAATTAGAACAGATGATAATTTGGGTCTATTGACAATTAATAAGGCTTTAGAGAGAATTGTGAAATCTCCTTCTGGAGTTTTGTTATTAATAAACTGTCATGTTTCTTCTGATGATGTTTTCAGAAACATTAATGAATTTAATAAACTCCAGCCATTCTTAGATAACTGTAATTATAATTTAGCTACGCATGGAGTTATTTCACAGATACTTTGTAATATAGGTATTGGTAATATTATATTACTAAAAGAGAAAAATTCCCCTAATAAGTTTGATTTTGGTCTTTCAATTTCGGGGTATGATTTTATATAGAGTTGTATTTTTATAAGAAAATTATTATGAATATTAATAGTATTAATCAAAATCTAGATGGCAAAGGTCTGAGTATTGGTATAGTTGTATCAAGGTTTAATGATGAGATAGGACAGATAGAATTAGATTATTGTTTAGAGGAGTTATTATCTTTAGGTGTTTCTGAGTCAGATATTATTCTGATGACAGTTCCTGGAGCTTTAGAAATAGGTGTAACTATGTTACATCTTATTGAAAATCGGGAAATTGATGCTTTAATAGCTCTTGGGGCTGTGATTAGAGGTGAAACTTTTCATTTTGATATAGTCAGTAATGAGATGGCTTCTGCAATCTCGACACTATCGCTACAATCTGGTATTCCAATAGCAAACGGTGTTTTAACAGTAGATAGTTACGAACAAGCAAATGTTAGGGCGGCTGAAAAAGGACGTGATTGTGCTGATGCAGCTGTGGAAATGGCTAATTTGATTCAAATGCTTAAATCTTGAATAATTAATATCTGTTTATCTTAGTAAAATATATTACATGACATATATATGAGAAATAATAAAATAACAGCAAGAAGAAAAGCAAGAGAATTCGCTTTGCAATATATTTATTCATGGATAATTACAGGATCTAATCAAGAAGATATTTTTAATGATGTTCTTTATAATTTTTTTGAGATAAATAATTTTAGAGAGGTAGATAAAGATTGGTGTAAAATGCTAATTTCAGGTGTTTTAAAAAATTGTGAAAATCTAAGAAATAATTTTACACCATATTTAGATAGACCACTAAGATCTATTTCTCCGATTGAACATGCTATTTTGCTAATAGGAACTTTTGAATTAATTGAACATATGGAAATTCCTTATAGAGTCATAATTAATGAATCGGTAGAATTGGCTAAATCTTTTGGTGGAACTGATGGTTTTAAATTTATCAATGGTGTTTTAGATAAAATGGCTAATAGTGTTCGTACTAATTAATTATCTTTAATCTTTATAATTTATTATATTCTTATAGTGAATATGTCAGAGTTCGACATTATTAGAAAATATTTCTCCAAATCCATAGTACAAAAAAATATTTTAGGAATTGGTGATGATTGTGCTTTATTTAGAGTTCCTCGTGGAAATGAAGTTGCTATTAGTAAGGATTTATTAATAGAAGGAAAGCATTTTTTTTCCCATGTTAATCCTGTTTCATTGGGACATAAGTCTTTGGCAGTTAATTTATCAGATTTAGCTGCAATGGGAGCTCAGCCTATTGGATGTTTGCTTGGGATTGCAATTCCAACATTAGATCATCAATGGTTATCAAAGTTTTCAAAAGGTTTTTTTAAATTATCTAATGAGCTTTCATGTCCTTTGTTGGGTGGAGATACTGTAAAAAGTTCTTGTGGAATATCAATAAGTATAACGGTTTTTGGGACAGTGCCAGTATCACAAGCTATTCGTAGAAATGGAGCTAAGTTAGATGATGAAATTTGGGTTTCTGGAAATTTAGGAAGTGCTGATATTGCATATCGTATTATTACAAAACAAATTATAGGCAATAAATCTTTATTAAGAAGAACTATAAATGCTTTAGATTGGCCTAATCCAAGAATACATCTAGGTCGTTGTCTATTGGGAGTAGCTAATTCTGCTATTGATATTTCAGATGGGTTTCTACAAGATTTAGGTCATATTACTAGGTCTAGTAATTTAGGGGCTAATATATATTATGATGAAATTCCATTTGATAAATATTTAGAAGGAAGAGTATCACAAGAAGACATTAAAAGAGCTATTTTAAATGGTGGAGATGTATATGAATTATGTTTTACAGCACCAAAAAGCAATCATAATGCTATTAGGGACATATCTGATAAAACCGGTGTTGTGTTACATATGGTAGGTAAGATAGTTAGTGAAAAATCTATAAAAATTCTTTTTCCTGATAGCTCTATGTCATATGATATCAATGGTTTTAATCATTTTTAAAAAATAATATATTTTATAAGAGATATAATTAATGCAAGATCTTTATAATACTAGTTTTCCAAGTTTTTCTTGGATCTGTAAAAGTCATAGTAGATTTTTCGCTTTTGGTTTTGGCAGTGGATTAATAAGACCAGGTTCAGGTACTTGGGGAACATTAATGGCTTGGTTGCTATGGTTTAGTTTTTTAAGATATTTTGATAATTTGACTATGATCTGTCTACTAATTATTGGATTTTTTTATGGTTGTTGGATTTGCCAATCTATGGAGATTGAATTAAATACAAATGACCATATTGGAGTGGTTTTTGATGAGATGCTTTCTTTTATATTTATTTTATGGGTTTTAAAGGGCTCTTTTCTTATAGAGTTATTATCATTTATCATATTTAGGTTTTTTGATATACTAAAACCACCGCCTATTAAGTATATAGATAGAGTATTTAAGAGTGGATTTGGTGTTATGTTGGACGATTTGATGGCTGCTATTTATACTATATTTGTAGTTTTATTAATTAATAGAATTATATAGTTGAATGTTCATGATTTAAAAAACTATTTATCAGATTATTTAATGATTTTGCTGATTCTGTTGCTGCTTCTCTCCAATTATCATGCTTAGATGAGTATAATATCGATCTAGATGAATTTATCATAATACCTTTATTTATTTTATTTATGCCAGATAAAACAGTATTTTCAATATCACCCCCCTGAAATCCTATTCCAGGTATTAGTATTGGCATTCTTTCTCCTACTATTTTACGAACTATAGATAACTCTCTTGGATATGTAGCTCCAACAACTAAACCAAATTGATCATTTGTATTCCATTTTTTTGATACTATTTCAGCTATATATTCATATAGCATCATACCATTCTTTAATTCCAAAAATTGGAGATCTGATCCACTAGGATTTGATGTTTTACATAATATTATTATGCCACGATCTTTCCATTCCATATATGGTAATATAGAGTCTAATCCTAAAAATGGATTAATTGTAACTGCATCTGCATTATATCTTTCAAAAGCTTCAATTGCATATTGTTCGGCTGTAGCTCCTATGTCTCCTCTTTTGGCATCTAATATAATTGGTAGTAATGGATATTTATCTTTTATATATGAACATAATTCCTCTAATTGTTCTTCTGCACGTAATGCAGAAAAATATGCTATTTGAGGTTTAAAACTGCATGCATATTGAGCAGTTGCCTTTACTATTTCAATACAGAATTCCAAAATAGAATTTTTTTTATCTTTTAATTCATAAGGAAAATTCTTAGGATTAGGATCTAATCCTATTTGCAGTAAAGAATTACTTTGTTTCCATGAATTTTCAATTTTTTCTATAAAATTCATTTTGTTTTTATGACACCTTTTTATCTATATATTAAGTTTGATATTTCTTAAATTTGCTAGAAAAAATATATTTAGTTCTAATCTCTCATAATTGTTTGCTTATATATACCATCTATCTATTCTTAAATATATAGCCAAGTTTATAGATTTAACAGGATTGTCATAACTATATCTATTTGTTTTTCAAGTTTATTTCAGTTTATTTTTTCTATAAAATACTATTTATAATAATTTTACCCAAGTTTAAATTTTACGACTTACTATTATTAGCATTAGATTTTACTTTAATTTTTAAATAATTTTAAAATCAATTTAATATGGTCTATGTTTTTAAATTAGAATTTTATTAAAAGTTATCACCACAATTTAACCAGGTACTTTAAGAAGCATTTCTATTCCGGACAATCCTTTGCTGATTTCACGTAAAGCCAAAACTGTAGGTTTATCATTTGATTCAACTTTAGGCATATGGCCTTGAGATAATTCTCTTGCTCTATATGCTGCTGCTAAAGTTAGGTCAAATCGGTTATTAATATTTTTTAAACAATCTTCCACTGTTATACGAGCCATTTTATTCTCAATATCATAAAAGTTATAAATGACTTAATCCTATCATTTATCTATTCAGTTGTAACTCCTAATTTAGTAAAAAGCTCTATATTTCTGCTGGCTTGTACTTCAAATTTTAATTTTGTTGCATTAATAATATTAATTAAATCATTTAGTGCTTTATCAAAATCACTGTTTACAATAATATATTCGCATGTTTTTGCATATTTAATTTCTGTAGTTGCGGCATCTATTCTTCTGGTAATAGTGCTTAAATCATCTTGTGCTCTTTTTATTAGTCTTTTTTTCATTTCTTCAATAGAAGGTGGTAATATAAATATAGTAGTTGCTTCTGGATATTGTAATTTTATTTGTTTTGCTCCTTGCCAGTCTATCTCTACTATTATATCTTTTCCTTTACTAAGTTGATTATTTATAAAATTTTTGGATGTTCCATAGAAATTGCCATGTACATTAGCTGATTCTAAAAAAACTTGATCATCATGCATTTTCTTAAATTCATTTGTTTCTATAAAATGATAGTCAAAACCATTTCTTTCGGTTGGACGAGGCTTTCTAGTTGTATATGATATAGATACAGATATATCTTTATGTAAATTAGTTAATGCTTTTATTAAACTAGATTTGCCAACTCCACTAGGAGCTATTATTATAAATAAATTACCATAATTCATATTATTTTCTTTGAAAAATCGTATTAAAATTAAATTTATAATTTATTATATAATTATTATAGTTTTCAATGAATAAAATAAATTTTCCTTTTTAAAGATAATTTGATTTTTGTATGCTGTAAGGTATAGTTGTTAAAGTTAAATATTTATTAGTATGGCCTTTATTTTTTATGGCTGTCTGTAATTAATAACAAATTAAAATTTGAGGTGAGATGCATGGATTCTACTTTTATTTCAAGAATGGACAGACAAAAGATAAAGACGCCAGAGCCGTTATCTTTTGTTTCTTTTGAAAATGCTGAAAAGGCTGTTGATTATCTAATAGAGATATATGAAAGGAATACAAATTTTTTGCGTTCATCTTTCATGGAAGAAATGAATTATAAAGATCAGGTTGCTAATCATAGATTTAGGGCGTTCTATCCAGCTATAAGAATTGCTGTTTCTACTCACGATGCTATAGATTCAAGAATTTCTTATGGTCATGTTGCAGAACCTGGATTTTATCAAACGACTATTACTAGACCTAAACTCTTCAAATCTTATTTGATTGAACAAATTAGTCAGCTTATGAGGAATCACAATATTCCTGTTTGGATTGGTGAATCTAATTCTTCTATACCAATACATTTTGCTTTTATAGATACTAATATAAAATTTCAAGAAAATGATATTGCTAATACCTTATTAAGAGATATTTTTGATGTGCCTGATTTATCTGTTACAGATGATTCTATAGTTAATGGAACGTGGAAAGCAAAAGATAAGGAACCAAAACCATTAGCTCCTTTTACTGCAGAACGTATAGACTATTCTCTACAAAGACTTCAACATTATACTGCAACAGCACCAGAATTTTTCCAAAACTATGTTTTATTTACAAATTATCAGTTTTATGTTGATGAATTTTGTAATATGGCAAAGAAATTAATTTCTCAAGAGAACGGTGGTTATACAGCCTTGGTTGAACCAGGTAATAATATCTTAACTAAGGATAATTGTAATAATTCTAGAAGTGATGGATTTAAAATTCCTCAAATGCCTGCTTATCATTTAGTCAGGCCTAATCATTCAGGTATTACTTTAGTTAATATAGGTGTTGGACCATCAAATGCAAAGACAATAACTGATCATATTGCTGTTTTAAGACCTCATGTTTGGTTAATGTTAGGCCATTGTGCTGGTTTAAGAGATTCTCAACGTTTAGGTGATTACGTTTTAGCACATGGTTATGTAAGAGATGATCATGTTCTTGATATAGATTTACCAACTTGGGTTCCTGTGCCTGCATTAGCTGAAGTTCAAGTTGCTTTGGAGCGTGCTGTTGAAGAAATATCTGGTCTTGAAGGATGGGAATTAAAACGAATTATGAGAACTGGTACTGTTGTGACTATAGATAACCGTAATTGGGAATTACATAGTCAAGTAGAACTAGTGAAACGTTTTTCTCAATCTCGGGCAATTGCTTTAGATATGGAATCTGGCACAATAGCAGCTAATGGTTTTAGATTTCGTGTGCCTTATGGTACTTTATTATGTGTTTCTGATAAACCATTGCACGGAGAATTAAAATTACCTGGTATGGCTACTGCTTTTTATAGAACTCAAGTTAATAAGCATTTAGAAATTGGCATTAAAACATTGGAAATTCTACGTGGTATGCCATCTGAAAGACTTCATTCAAGGAAATTAAGAACATTTATGGAAACTGCATTTCAATAATATTATTTGGTGGTGGAGCGAGGGAGAATCGAACTCCCGGCCTTCGCATTGCGAACGCGACGCTCTTCCTACTGAGCTACCGCCCCAATATTTGATAATTTTTTATGTGATTTTCAGACCTATTGATACAGGAGCATGGTCTGATGGTCTTTCTTTTTTTCTCATTTCTACGTGTATCTTGAATGATTCACAGATTGATTCAACAGCATTAGATGCTAATATATGATCAATTCTTAAACCATTATTTTTGATAAAACTATAATTTCTATAGTCCCACCATGTAAATGATTTTGGTGGATGATAGAATTTATTGAATAAATCATTTAGTCCAAGATTAATCAAATTATTAAATGCTTTTCGTTCATCTTCAGAGACCAGGATTGTATTTTGCCAAATTTTTTTGTCATATACAGCATCATCATCAGGTGCAATATTATAATCACCTAATAATATTAGATTTTTATGATTTGACAATTCATTATAGATAAATGTGTTTAAATGGAACAACCATTCCATTTTATATTGAAACTTATCACTTTCTAACGATTGCCCATTAGGGCAATAGATACAAATTACTCTTAAATTAGAATTATTCACATTTAAAGATATAGATATTACTCTTTTTTGTGCATCCATGTAATTTTTAATGCCATAAGAAATCTCAATTGCTTTATGCTTACTTATTATTGCAACTCCATTATAAGTTTTTTGACCATAGCAATATGATTGATAACCTAATCTGCCAAACTCTTCATGAGGAAAATTATCATCTACAATTTTTGTTTCTTGTAGACATAATACATCTATATTATTTTCTACGATGAAATCAAGAACTTGATTTAATCTGACCTTAAGAGAATTAACATTCCATGTAGCAATATTCATTGGATATTACATGCTATATAAATCTTAAAATTTAAAACAAATCTATAAAACGAGGAATTAATAGAATTATTACTTGCTTTATAGATTTGTTTATATATCAAATAAAATTTTTATTATTTTTACATTTTTTTTATTGCACTAGAAAGGCGACTTTTATGCCTAGAAGCCTTATTTTTATGAATTATGCCTTTATCAGCTATCCTATCTATAATACTAACAGTTTTTTTAAAAGTTTCTTCCGCAGAAACCTTATCAGTATTTTTAATAGCTTGAATTACTTTCTTTATAGCAGTACGACACATTGATCGTAAGCTAGAATTATGTTTATTACGTTCTACTGACTGCCTAGAACGTTTGCGAGCTTGTGCTGTATTTGCCATCTTACTCCAACTCAATAAAATATTTGATTATAAAATAAAAACTAATGAAGCTAAAAAGCAGCTTGATAATTGCATTTTAAACTATTTAATTTTGCTGTCTAGTATGATTTATATAATTTACGTTTGTGTTTTTGTAAAATTATTAGGTCTCATGCCAAACAAGAATAATACCATTAAATATGAAAGCATTGCTAATAATATTATATGAATAAATATAATAAATCTGTATATAAAATGCTCTTGTAGTCCAATCCAATCTATTCTATTATCGAAGTAATTAAAAATTATTGCAACAACTACAGAGGCGGGTATTATTTTAAATAAAAATTTACCCCAGTTGTTATTCTTATAATCAAAAAAATTTCTTTTTATTAGGATTGTTAACATCAGTAAAGAATTCGTTAATGCTCCCATACTAATACCTAGTGCTAATCCTATATGAGAATATATTGGAACAGCTATAAAGTTTACAATTTGTGATATTACCAGGCCAAATAAAAATATTTTAGTTGGTGTTATTGTATCTTGCATAGCATAGAAAGCTGATGATAATAATTTAGATGACATTAATCCTATCACACCCAATGAATAAGCCATAACTGCATATTTTGTTTGATTAACATCTACGTTATTAAAGGCACCAAAATGAAATAGTGTTGCTACCAAGCCAGTTGGGAAAGTTGCCATACATATTGCGGATGGAATACCGAATATAATTACAAGTTTTAAACCATTATTTAATAATTTGTTGTATTGAATAGTATTTTGAGTTGCAAAATTTTTTGATAACTCTGGTAACATTACTGTACTTAGAGCCATACCTAATAATGAAACTGGAAGTTCCATTATTCTATCTGCAAATGTTAGCCATGTAAGACTTCCATGTTTTAACCATGTTGCTATATTTGTATTTATAAGAAGTGAAACTTGTGAAATAGTCATTCCTATAATGGCCGGAATCATTTTTTTTATTATTTTTTGCACATCTTTATCATTCCATGCTTCCATGAAATTTGTCGACCATTTGGGAGCAAAACCTATTTTTATTATGGCTATCCACTGTATTATTAGTTGAATTATTCCTCCCAATATTACACCTATAGATAATGATAATACAGGTTGTTGTAAATGTTTCGAAAGAAATATACATGAGAATATCATGGATATATTTAGCAATGCTGGCGTAAAGGCTGGTATAGAGAATATTTTCCAAGTATGTAATATGCTGGAAGCAAATGATGTAAGAGATATTAGAACAATATAAGGAAACATAATTCTTGTCATTCTAACAGTACATTCAAATTGTTCTATATTATCAGTTGAATTGCATATCCCACTTGCAATAGTTTTTATAATTAGTGGAGATGTTATGATTCCTAATATGCTTATAACACTTACACTTAATGTAAGTACGATAACTGTTTTATTGATTAAAGATCTTGTTTTTTTGTAATTACTGCAGTCATTATTATATATGTTATTTAGTATAGGAATAAAAGCTTGAGAAAAAGAACCTTCTGCAAATATTTTCCTCAACATATTAGGCACTCGGAATGCAATCCAAAAAGAATCACTGATGTGGTTTGCACCTATAGTTTTTGCAATAAGAACATCACGTGCTAATCCTGTAACTTTGGAAAAAAATGTAAAAATACTTACAGTTAAGATTGAGCGAATAATTCTTTTTAGAATCATATTGTTTCGAGGTTATGTTGATTCATTATTAATATCTTTAATGAATCAACTATTAAAAAATTACGATTGCGACTTCTATATAAGATAAATATTATATAGTTTTTTATATTACAATTATTTATTATACATTGATTCTAAAATTCTATTTTTAATCTCTTCTACAGACCCTAGTCCTGATATTTTTCGATATTTTGGTGCTAAATCTGGTTCTTTTTTTGCCCATGACGAGTAATAATCTACTAATGGTCTAGTTTGTTCTTCATAGATTTTTAGGCGATTACGTACCGTGTTTTCGTGATCATCCTCTCTTTGGATAAGGTCTTCTCCTGTTATATTATCTTTGCCTTCAAGTTTTGGGGGGTTAAATTTTATATGATAAGTACGCCCACTAGGTATATGTATACGACGTCCACTTATTCTTTCTATAATATTTTCTTCTGGCACATCTATTTCTATAATATAATCTAGATTTATATGAGCTGCTTTTAGAGCATTTGCTTGATTAATATTTCTAGGAAATCCATCAAGTAGATATCCATTATGGCAATCATTATGTGCTAATCTGTCACTGACTAGTTTAAGTATGATAATATCGGGAACTAGTTTACCAGCATCCATTATTTTTTGAACCTCAGAACCCAAAGAAGATCCATTTTTAATAGATGTTCTTAACATATCTCCTGTTGAAATTTGAGGTATATTAAAATGCTCAGTTAATAATGAGGCCTGGGTGCCTTTGCCAGCTCCTGGAGGTCCGAGCAAGATTAGACGCATGAGTACTCCTAATTAAAAAATATTTTTGGAAAAATCGAAGTTTTAATGTAATAATTATGTACAGGTTTTTTTATAATTTATCATTGCAATCGGTATATATATTTCTAATTTTTTGATAATCATCAAATATGTCAATTCCTATATTATAACAATTCCTAAAGTTCTTAACTGTTCTATGAACTGCTGATATCTTAATTTACAAAAGATATATGAAAACAATGCATAATGGATATATATATCATAGCCTTTATTATGACTATTAGATTCCTTATCGTTACTATAATATTTTGTTTTTCTAAAATAAATAGGAAAGTATGATATTTTATCAATTAAAATATTTAAGTTTTTTATGATCCTAGTATTTAATACTTTTTTATAACATGTTTTCCAGCTTGAATAGTTTGTATTATCGTAATTTTGATATTTGATAATTGGCGTTCTGCTGGTTATCATTATTACAATTGGAAAATAGGTTATATTAGCTATCATTTTTTGAAAATTATTCTGAGTTAAATTTAATTGAAATTACAGTGATGAAAATCACTTCATTATTCCAATAACATCCGAGTTTTTTATAAATCTTTTTGCTAATCAGTAAGACTTAGAAATTTTTAAATAAAATTTACATAATATATTCTTAATATTTTGATAATAATAAATTTTTTACATATAAATATATTAAGTTAACATTTTTGGTAATATATCATTCATTTTTTGGTCATAATTTGTTTTAATATTTCAATTCATCTTAGCAATCTTAAAAGATAATACAATTTGTTAGAGATATAGGCTAGACAATATTTAACTAAATGTCTTAATAAGATCACTTTTTATTTGTGCTAGAAATTGTATATATTCAAATATTTTTATATAAGTATAATATGAAAATTTTGCTATTAGAGGGTGTTTTCTAAAACACTACACTGATTTAACTAAATTTTTTTGTTACTACATTACAATTTTTATTCTTAGTGCTTCTTATATATTGAAAATATCAAAGGAATAAGTTTTCTTCTTTGATAAAATCTTAGGATGATTTCCACAGGACCTTATTAAGGAAATCCTTTTGATTGATTTTGCATGGTAATTATTCAAATAGTTTGTATTAATCCATTTAATACAAACATAGATTTTAGCAAAATTAATATTATATATAATTTCATTTCTTATAATTTTTGTATTAAATATTATGTTTTTATATATCCACAGAAATTGTGGATAATTGTGTGTGTAACTTCTGAGATATAATGTCTTGCTTAGCCTAAGAGTGGATTGTATAGTTTTTATACAGCTTTATATAAAAGACTTGATTATTCAAATAGTTATGACCATATGTCTTGATCTTATGGGATATTATGGTTTGTTTGCTATGTAAATTACTGATTTTTATAAGTGTTTTAATTCTGTGGATAGTTTTTAATTTTAGCGTTGATTATATGAGTAAAGATAAATTATTTGAATTAAGAGATAGCTTTAATGAAGTGTTGAGTGTTTTTGAATTGAATAAATTTGTAAGTAATTTTTTTGAAAAGGAATTGCCTTTTATTTATGTAAAAGGAGAGATATCTAATTTTATTATTGCTTCGTCTGGGCATTGGTATTTCACATTAAAAGATAATCAAGCATCAGTAAGAGTAGTGATGTTTAAAGGATATTCTTCAACAGTATTATTTGTACCAAAAAATGGTGATCAAGTAAGAGTTTATGCTAAATTATCTTTATATACGCCAAGAGGAGATTATCAATTACAAGCTACTGGTCTCGTTATATCTGGCACAGGAAATCTACATGAACAATATTTGATGATAAAAAATAGATTAGCTCTTGAAGGTCTATTTGAAAAAGCAAGAAAAAAAAATATTAAAACTATTCCTAGTTCAGTTGGAATTATTACTTCATTAAAAGCAGCAGCTTTAAAAGATGTAATTGCAGTTTTTAAAAGAAGGGCCCCTCATGTTAAACTGATAATTTATCCCACGCCAGTACAAGGTGAGCTTTCTTCTTATAAAATTATCGAACAATTGAAAATTGCAAATAAAAGGTCAGAAGTTGATACATTACTTTTGGTTAGAGGTGGTGGTAGTTTAGAGGATATGTGGTGTTTTAATAATGAGGACCTAGCACGTGCTATTAGTGATAGTTTAATTCCAATTATTAGTGGTATTGGACATGATATTGATTTTACAATTGCTGACTTTGTAGTGGATTTACATGCCCCAACACCAACAGCTGCTGCTGAATTAGCTTGTATAGCTAAAAAAGATTTAGAGAGTAAATTATATTGGTATCAAAACAGTATTAGGAAATCTCAAACAAATCTTATGAGAATTTTTGAGCAAAATCTTGATAAACTTTCATTCAGAATAATATCTCCAGAAATAATCTTAAATCGTAAGAAAGATGTAGTTTTATATTTTCTGAAATTATTATCATCAATGGTTAAGGAGCCACAATTTAGATACTCTAAACAAATAACAGTTTTAAAGAATAATTTATTCAATAATAAACCAACTTTAGACAGTTATTTAAATTTTATTGAGTTATCTATTGATAAATTATTTAGAATGCAAAAGTCTATTTTGTTTCTTAAGAAAAAGAATTTAGAACATTTGGAATCTAGATTGGATTTATTAAATCCAGATAATATTTTATTGCGAGGATATTCTTTCGTTAGAAATAATGAAGGCGAAATTGTAAAAAGCTCTAAAGGGTTAGTTTATAAGCAAAGATTGGAAATTCAATTTTCTGATGGTAAAGTAGAAGTATTAGTAGATTCTTGAAATAGAATTAGTTAATTTGTTTTTATTATTATAGGAGTTTAAACCAAAATGATTCATGTTTTGCCAGATTTGCCATATAAAATAGATTCTTTGAGTCCTTATATTTCCAAAGAAACCATAGAATTTCATTATGGGAAACACCATCAAACTTATATTAACAATCTCAATTCTTTAATTCAAAACACAGAATTTCAAGAAATGTCATTGGAGGAGGTAATAAAAAAATCTTCTGGTGCTATATTTAATAATGCAGCACAGGTGTGGAATCATAATTTTTATTGGAATAGTATTTGTCCTGATTCTACAGTAAAACCATTAGGAGGTTTAGCTGAGGCTATTAACCAAAAATGGGGTGGTTTTGAGTCATTTAAAGTAGAATTTAATAAACAAGCTGCAAGTAATTTTGGATCTGGTTGGACTTGGCTAGTAAAGAAAGAAAATGGAGCTCTAGAAATTTTAAATACTAGCAATGCTGGAACTACTGTAAATAGTAATGATAAAGCTATAATTACATGTGATGTTTGGGAACATGCTTACTATATTGATTATAGAAATGCAAGAGTTAAATATTTGGAAAATTATTGGTCAATAGTTAATTGGAAATTTGCTGAGAAAAATTTCTCATTATAAATAGATAATCAACTATGAAGCCCAGTTTATATTAATATAAACTGGGCTTCATAGTAATCTATCTTTCTTAATATAAATACATCTTCTATGTAATAAAAGAATCATCAATATTTATACTATGAAACATAATCATATTTATGGTTTGGTTATATTTAGTGCTTGTTTTCCCTTTGGTCCTTGTGTGAGTTCATATGAAACTTTTTGTCCTTCTTTTAGGGTTCTGAAACCATCCATTTGAATAGAAGAAAAATGTGCAAATATTTCTTCGCCTCCATCATCTGGAGTGATAAATCCAAATCCCTTAGCATCATTAAACCATTTTACTGTGCCAGTTGATTTCATTTTTTGATCATTATTATTCATTTCGTTTATACTAGACATGTATACTGCCTCTTAAAATCACATGCTTGCAGGTAAATTATTAATCATTTCAAAATTGTTATATTCAAGAGTAATAAGAATATTGAACAATTTCTGTTTATAATAATGCTATGCTTTCCTTTCTTTAGTCAAGTAAGCTTTATAATACTTTTATTAATTTATATTTATTTTTATGTTCTAGAGCACAATATCTTTATAAGCTGTTGTTTCATTAACAATAATAATTATATAATTTTGTTGGTTATATTAATAGTTTCTAATTATTTTGAATCTGGTTTTTAGAAATGGGTTATATAAATAGTAGCATTCTGACTCTTTCAGACTAATTTGTATTTAAAATTGCATTTTTTCTTAAGTAATGATCGACAAAATAGTAAAAAAAACACTACAATATGATATACTTCGCAAGTAGTTTTATTATGTGAATTAAAAAAGATCATTGGTTAAAAAGTTTTGTTGGTGTTTTCCAACATTCACCATATATCATCTAAAACAATATATTAATTATTTAGGAAATTATATGCCTAAAATGAAAACTAAAAGAGGTGCTTCTAAGCGTTTCAGGTTTCGTAGTGATGGTTCTGTAAAACGTGCTCATGCCTTTAAAAGGCATATTCTTACTAAAAAAAATACTAAAGTAAAACGTCAATTGCGTGGCTCTACTGTAGTTCATAGTTCTGATATGGCTTTGGTAAGAGCGATGATGCCTTATGCTTAATAATAAAAATAATGGAGAATTATTATGCCTCGTGTAAAACGTGGAGTGACGGCTCATGCTCGTCATAAAAAAATTATCGATTCAGCTAAAGGCTATCTAGGACGTCGTGGTAATGTTTTTAGGATTGCTAAACAAGCTGTCATGCGTGCTGGTCAGTATGCTTATCGTGATCGTAGAAATAAGAAAAGGACTTTTCGTTCTTTATGGATTACTCGTATTAACGCAGCTGTACATGAATATGATTTGAATTATAGTGTTTTTATAGCTGGTCTTAGAAAGGCTATGATTGAGATTGATCGTAAGGTTTTAGCAGATATGGCAGTTCGTGATAAGAATGGATTTGCTTGTATTGTGCAAAAAGTTAAAGAAAGTTTATAACCATATTTTACACGGATACTATTTATAATAGTATCCGTGTTTTTTTATTAAATATATAGATGATTCATTCATTAGACGATATTATTGAAAATGCAGAAAAAGAATTTGCATCTGTAACAGATTTAGCTTCCCTGGATAGAGTAAAGGCGCATTTTATTGGAAAACATGGTGTCTTAACAAAGTTATTTAAACAGTTTTCTGATCTTGATATAGATACAAAACGTCAATATGGAAAATTAATAAATGAAGCCAAGAATAAAATAGAAATTTTATTGGCTAAGAAAAAATCATATTTGCAGGATGTTAATATTTCTTTAAGTATTTCCTCTGGGCTAGTTGATGTTACTCTACCTGGTAGAGGTAAAGCATTTGGTAATATACATCCTATTATTAGAACTCAAGAAAGAATAGAGAAGATTTTTCGCTCTATAGGGTTCGATGTTATAGATGGGCCTGAAATAGAAACAGATTGGAATAATTTTACTGCATTAAATAGTCCGGTTGGTCATCCTGCTCGCTCTATGCAAGATACATTTTATTTAGATCTAAAAGATCAGAATGGTCTACCACTTTTATTAAGAACTCATACAAGCCCTATGCAGGTTCGTTATGCTGCTGCTAATAGTCCTCCTATTAAAATTATAGCTCCTGGTAAGACATATAGAATTGATAATGATGCAACACATTCACCTATGTTTCATCAAGTTGAGGGTTTATGGGTTTCTAAGGATGTTTCATTTGCTGATTTGAAAGGTATATATACAGAATTTTTAAAATGTTTTTTCGAAACTGAAAATCTTTTGCTGCGTTTTAGACCATCTTTCTTTCCATTTACAGAACCATCTGCTGAAATAGATATGATGTTTACAAATGGATCAAATAAGGGTAAATGGTTGGAAATATCAGGGGCTGGTCAAATTCATCCTAATGTTATTAGAAATTTTGGTTTGAATCCAGAAGATTATATGGGTTTTGCTTTCGGTTCTGGATTAGAACGTTTAACTATGTTGAGATATGGTATTACTGACTTACGTCATTTTTATGAAAATGATTTGCGTTTTTTAAATCAAATTAGAAATTAAAGTTGGTTATTTATAATGCAATTTCCTGAATCTTGGCTATTTTCTATGATTGATCCTCAAATTACTTCAGAGGAGCTGTCTGATAAGCTTACAATGTCTGGATTAGAAGTAGAAGAATTATATCCTTTTGTTGAGCCATCTCAATATAAAATGATTGTGATAGAGGTCTTGGATTTAATTTTTTATGATGATTCCAGTGGAATATCTATTTATTCAATAAATAATGGTATTAATGCCAATAGTTGGGCCTACTGTATAGGTTTAAAAACTATTGAATATAGTTCTAAAGCTATAGTTATTAATAACAAGAGTATACCTAGTAATTTTGATACTAATAAAAAATCAAACTTATTTAGCAAAGGTATATGTTTTGGCGAGATTCTTTTATTTAAAGATTTAGTCTTACTAGATTCTTTAAAAAAAGAAATTGAATGCAATTCAAGATTGGGTGATGATATATATAGCAAATTTAATTTAGGAGAGAATATTTTTAATATTAAGTTGACTCCTAATAGAGCGGACTGTTTATCTATCTTAGGTATTGCTCGAGAAGTTGCTGCTTTAACAAAAAAATCTATTTCCATTCCGAAATATAATCATATTCCTGATGTTATTCAAGATACTATAAAACCTAATATAATTGCGGATGATTTATGTGGTCGTTATTCTGGAAGGATAATACGTAACCTAAATGTTAACGTTGAATCTCCTAAATGGATAAGGGATCGTTTAATTAGATCAGGATTAAATTCTATTTCTGTTTTGGTGGATATATCTAATTATGTAATGTTAGAACTTGGTACTCCTTCTCATATCTATGATTTAGACAAAATTTCTGGAAATCCACAAATTAGATGGTCTAAAAAAGGTGAACAGGTAACTTTATTGAATGGTAGTTTAATTAAATTGGATGATCATATAGGTGTTATAAGCGATGATTATGGTATATTAGGATTAGCTGGAATTATGGGTTCTAAAGTTTCTTCAGTTACAGAAGAAACTAAAAACATTTATATAGAATCAGCCTTTTGGAAACCTGATGCTGTATCTGGTTTATCTCGAAAATTGAAATTGAATTCAGAAGCTGCCTATCGTTATGAAAGAGGGGTTGATTATAATGCAACTAAAGAATGTTTAAGCTATATAACTAGTCTAATTGTAGATATTTGCGGTGGTAATGTAGGACCAATCGAAGATGTGATAGTAGACTTACCTGAGTCTAATGTTATATGTATGCGTCTTTCTAGGTGTACAAAAGTTTTGGGAGTAAAGATAGAGCATGAAGACGTTCGTTCTATTTTTAATCAACTGAAAATGAAATTTGAAGAAAATAATGATTGTTTTTATGTTATTCCACCTAGTTATCGTTTTGATTTGAAAATAGAAGAAGATCTAATTGAGGAAGTTGCTAGGTTATACGGTTATGAAAATATTCCATCTACTCCTCCAGTGACACAATTAAATATGTTGATGTTTCCTGAGTCCGTTTTAGATAGACATGATATTAGAAAAATGATGGCTTCTAGGGATTATCAAGAAGTGATTAATTATAGTTTTGTTCATCCTGAATTAGAAGAAAAATATTGTAATAATATAAATCCTATTAAATTAGAGAATCCAATTTCTGCTAATCTATCTGTTATGAGATCTAGTATTATTTCTAGTTTAGTTAGAAATGTTTCTTATAATATTAATAGACAATTTTCTAGAGTAAGACTATTTGAGATTTCACGGGTTTTTTTAAAAGATGATAATATTATTAATGATAATGTAAATGTTTTAGGAATCAATCAGCCTGTTTTGTTATCTGGTATAGCTTATGGTAATCTTTTAGAAGAACAGTGGTCTGAAAAGACGCGTTTGGTAGATTTCTATGATGTGAAAGGTGATATTGAAGCTCTATTTGGTAATAGATATTCAGATCTTGTTTTCGAATCTAAACATCATAAAGCGTTACATCCATCTAGTAGCGCTTGTATAAGCATTTATGGTCGTCAAATTGGATGGATTGGAGAATTAAATCCCAGATTAGTTTTAGATGCAGAATTACCTTATGCACCAATCGTTTTTGAATTGGAATTGGATGCTTTGTTATTTGTGCAAGTACCTGAGGCAAAATTTTTATCAAAACAGCCAATAGTTGTCAGAGATATTTCTTTGTGGATTGATAAAAATATACAATTTCAAATTGTTAAGGATAAAATCAATAATTTTATTAAAATAGATAAGAATTTTTTTATTATAAAAGATTTTAAATTATTTGATGTTTGGTTTAATGAAAAAGTTAATAATGGTTTAGAAGAAAAAAGTATAGCAATGAGATTTTGGTTCCAAGATGAGGTAACTTTAGATGATGATAGGGTAAATGTTTGTCTCAATGCAATTATAGAATACCTTGTAGAATCAATTGGTGCACGTCATCGTATTTAAATTATTTGTATGGATTATTAATGAGTAGTTCTAATACAGTTACTAAATCAGATTTGATTGATTTAATTTTTGAAAGAGTTGGATTAAATAGGTCAATTTCTAAAAATATTGTAGATTCTTTTTTTGAAGAAATTCGTAAGTCGTTAGCTAATGGCCAAGAAGTTAAATTATCTGGTTTTGGTAATTTTAGTTTATTAGATAAAGAACAAAGACCAGGTAGAAATCCTAAAACTGGAATTCCCACTGTTATTTCTGCTCGTAGAGTTGTAACGTTTCGTCCAAGTAAAATATTAAAAAGGAATATAAATATATAAATATTTATAAACAATCTTATTTAATTTATTATGCCGTGTCGTATTTTTAGGATTAATATATTATGTCTAGAAATTTACCTCAATCAATACCTTGCAAAAAATTTTTTGACATATATGAAGTATCTAAACTTTGTAATGTAGAACCTCATGTTATTAGGTATTGGGAAAGAGAGTTTGTGAGGAATAGATTTGGGTTGAAGGCTATAAATCGGAGATATTATAAACATCATGAGGTCTTAGTTCTAAGAAGAATATATTCTTTGATATATGAGAAAGGGTTTACTATTAATGGTGTTCATAGCATCTTAAATGGTATAAAGGATTTCAACTATTTTTATTCAAATAATGTTGTTCAGTTTACTGGAAAAGATGTTAATGAATTAAATAATGAAGTAGAAGAAATTATAAATTATTTTCTTGGAGTTATTAATGATTGATCTTTTTATTAACTTTGATGAGCACAATTTGGTAGGGCGCTTATACATGTGGTACAAGTGGTTGTAAATTCGAATCCCACCGTCCATATCATGGTATTGTTTTTTTATGTTTTAAATAAATAAAATTTATAGTTTTTTATAAAAATATTTAATTGAAATTTATTAATGGGGTAACTTTCTATGCAGTTTTGTGATCAAGAGATTTTAGTAGATGTATCTACAGCTGCAATTGATACTGGTGGGTACGGTGTTTTTTTGACAGTGACTTCCGAAAGTGGTACTGAAGTTGATAACGTTTTTTCTTATCTTGGAGACTGTTCTTCTTTGTTTGAAGCAAGAAATTTAGCAGAGATTTTTGCAAAAAAATGGATAGACGAAAATATATTCCCTTAGATCTATTTCATACACAACCTTCATATTTAAGTATTTAATTTTTACAGATCAATAAATTACAATTTTTATTGATCTGAATTTTTGTACATTGAATTCTATTTATTAAAGCAATGTTCTTTCTGCTGCTTCTACAGCATTTGTTAATAACATAGCTATTGTCATAGGTCCTACTCCACCAGGAACTGGAGTTATAGCACCCGCGATTCCTATCGTTGAATCATAATTTATATCACCACAAATTTTATTATCTTTATTTCTATTAATACCAACATCAATCAATATAGCGCCTTTTTTAATCATAGATCCTTCTACTATGTTTTGTTTGCCTGTAGCAACTATTAGAATATCTGCTTTTTTTGTGTATGATGATAAATCTCTTGTTTTAGAATTGCATATTGTTACTGTCGCACCTGCTTGTAGTAACATGATAGCGATTGGTTTTCCTACTATGTTGCTAGCCCCGATAACTACTGCTTCAGCACCTTTTATGTTTACTTTTTCTGATTCTAACAGTTTCATTATTCCATAAGGAGTACATGGTAAAAACATAGGTTTTCCTATCATTAATAAGCCTGCGTTTATAACATGGAATCCATCAACATCTTTTATAGGATCTATAGTCTTTATAACTTTATAAGTATTTATATGTGAAGGTAGAGGTAGTTGAACTAAAATACCATGAATTTTTTTATTTTCATTCAATTCTTCAATTGTTTTTAAAAGATCATCTTCATTTATATTTTCAGGATATTTTTTTTCAATAGAGAGAATGCCAGTATTTTCGCATGCCTTAATTTTGTTTTTTACATATACCTGAGATGCTGGATTATCTCCAACAAGTATTACAGCCAATCCAGGAACTATGTTTTTTGAACGCAGATTATTTACTCTATTTTTTAAATTGGAATGTATTTCTTTTGATAGTTTAAGTCCATCTATAATCTTTGTATTCATTTATTAAGCCTGTATTAAAAAATTATTTAAATATTTCAATCGACAACAATAATTTTTTATATCATGTTTGATATGTATTTTGATAACATATTATCTTTTTTATAAGTTTGTCAATGATAAATAATATTTAATTATTTAAATTGCAAAAATAAGATAATATTTTTTGTTTGCTTAATGTTAATATTGTTAGCTTGATGATAGTTTTAAAATAATGGTAATAATGGGGGGTACGTTATATGATTTCTTTAGATAGTAGTCCTAGTAATATAGATAATGATGATATACAAGAACAACAAGAATGGTTAGAATCATTAGAAGCTGTTTTTAATAATAAAGGTTCAAATCAGGTTTCATTTTTATTAAAAAGTTTGATAGAAGATGCTCGCCGATTAGGTGTAGAAATACCATTTCCCTTAAATACAGATTATGTTAATACAATACCACTATCATCACAACCGATCCATCCTGGCAATCTAAAGATAGAGTCAAGAATTAATGCGTATGTTAGATGGAATGCTATGGCGATGGTAGTAAAGGCTAATTGTCATAATCCAGATGATGGTGGTAGTTTAGGAGGCCATATTTCCACATTTGCATCTTTAGCTACGATGATAGGGTGTGGTTATAATCATTTTTGGAAAGCTTCTAATGGCGATAATGAGGGCGATTTAGTTTATTTTCAAGGTCATGCTTCTCCAGGTATTTATAGCCGGGCATATTTAGAAGGTTTTTTATCTGAAGAACAGTTGGATAATTTTCGTCAAGAAATTGATGGCAATGGTCTTCCTTCTTATCCTCATCCACGATTAATGCCTGATTTCTGGCAGTTTCCAACTGTTTCTGTTGGACTTGGTCCTATTATGGGCATTTATCAAGCAAGATTTTTAAAATATTTGCATGCTAGGGGTATAGCTGATACTAAAAATAGAAAAGTATGGGTATTTTGTGGTGATGGTGAGATGGATGAAGTCGAGTCTTTAGGTGCTATTTCACTTGCTTCTAGAGAACACTTGGATAATTTAGTATTTGTTGTCAATTGTAATTTGCAGAGATTAGATGGCCCAGTAAGGGGTAATGGCAAAATTATACAAGAATTAGAAAGTATATTTCGTGGATCTGGTTGGAATGTTATAAAATTAATATGGGGTGGTTATTGGGATTCTTTACTATCTAATGATAAAAATGGAATACTAAGACGTATTATGCAAGAAACAGTGGATGGTGAATATCAAGCATATAAGGCTAATGACGGTAAATTTGTTAGAGATAATTTTTTTGCTAAACATCCTCAATTACTAGAGTCTGTTTCACATATGAGTGATAGTGCTATTTGGCGTTTAAATCGTGGTGGTCATGATCCAAACAAAGTTTATGCTGCTTTTGAGGCTGCTAGCAAACATCTTGGACAGCCTAGTGTAATCTTGGCTAAAACAATCAAAGGTTATGGATTAGGGCATTTTAGTCAGTCAAAAAATTCTACACATCAACATAAAAAATTGGATATGGATTCTATTAGGGAATTTAGAGATCGTTTTGGTATACCTATACCAGATGATAAATTAGATTCTTTACCATATTTTAAACCACCTATAGATTCTCCTGAGATGAAATATCTGCATGAACGTAGGCAATCACTAGGTGGTTATTTACCAAGACGCCGTCAAAAGTCTGATGAAATATTTAATATTCCTTCACTAGAAATGTTTAGGTCTATTTTGGAACCTACTTCTAGTGGCAGAGAAATCTCAACTACGCAAGCTTTTGTTAGAATTTTAAATCAAATATTGAGAGATAAGTATATCGGTCCTAGATTAGTACCAATACTAGCCGATGAGTCTAGAACTTTTGG
This sequence comes from Candidatus Kinetoplastibacterium crithidii, assembly GCA_027557655.1. NCBI lineage: Bacteria > Pseudomonadati > Pseudomonadota > Betaproteobacteria > Candidatus Kinetoplastidibacterium > Candidatus Kinetoplastidibacterium crithidiae. Next base: position 329,297 of record CP064915.1, read on the forward strand.
TATGGAAGGTTTATTTAGGCAGATAGGTATATATGCTCCTGACGGACAGAAATATACTCCTGTAGATAAAGATCAAGTCATGTACTATCGTGAGACTGTTGATGGTCAATTATTGCAAGAAGGTATTAATGAAGCTGGTGCAATTAGTTCATGGATTGCAGCTGGTACTTCTTATTCCACAAACAATCGCATTATGATACCTTTTTTTGTCTATTATTCAATGTTTGGGTTTCAAAGAGTTTGTGATTTAGCATGGGCTGCAGCCGATATGAAGGCCAGAGGTTTTCTTATTGGAGGAACATCAGGACGCACAACATTAAATGGAGAAGGCTTGCAACATGAGGATGGTCATAGCCATATACTAGCATCAACTATACCTAGTTGTGTATCTTATGATCCAGCTTTTGCTCATGAATTAGCAGTGATCATACATGATGGTCTAAAAAGAATGATAGAAAATCAAGAAGATATCTATTATTATATTACAGTTATGAATGAAAATTATATACAACCAGGTTTAATAGATGGTGATGAAGAAGGTATAATTAAGGGAATATATAGATTCAGATCAAGTTCTTCGAAGTCTGTAAATCATGTTCAATTATTAGGGTCTGGTGCTATATTGAGAGAAGTTCTTGCAGCACAAGAATTATTGGAATCTGATTGGAAAATATCTTCTGATGTTTGGAGTGTAACAAGCTTTAACGAGCTACGTCGTGATGGTTTAAATGTAGACCGTTATAATCTATTGAATCCAACAAGCGAACAAAAAGTTCCTTATGTAACTGAAAAATTATCATTTTCTGAAGGACCAATCATAGCTTCTACTGACTATATGAAGTCTTATGCGGATCAAATAAGACCTTTTATTCCTAAAAATAGAGAATATCGTGTTTTAGGTACAGATGGATTTGGAAGGTCAGATTTTAGATTTAAATTGCGTAATTATTTTGAAGTAGATCGTAACTTCATAGTATTAGGTGCTTTAAAAGCTTTGGCTGATTCTGGTAAGATTTCTTCAGATATGCCTTCTAAAGCAATTGAAAAGTATAAGATTAATTCAAATAAAACTAATCCTCAGGATATATAGGATAATAAAACATGAATGAAATTATAGAATTTAATATGCCATCAGTTGGAGATTCAAAGGAATTTCGGGTTATAGAAGTTTTAGTTTCTATAGGGGATGAAATAATTGCTGAACAAGGGGTCATTACCATAGAATCAGATAAAGCTTCTATAGAAGTTCCTGCTCCTTGTGGTGGTAAAGTTAAATCAGTTAATGTAAAGGTTGGCGATAAAATTTCTGAAAATTTTCATTTGCTATCTATAGAAAAAAATAATACTGATGTTGTTAGTAGAGTCGAAGAAACATCAAATATAAATAATACTCCTATAAAAGATATTCCTATCAGTAATATAAAGAGTGAAAAAGTATTAGTTAATGATCATGATAATACTGATAGTATTCCATCTTTTAATAATAGAAATGTAGTAAAAAAATTTGCTTATGCTTCTCCATCTATAAGAAAATTTGCTAGAGAATTAGGTGTTGATGTTTCTTTAGTACATGGGACAGGTAAAAAGGGTCGTATTACTGTAGATGATGTTAGTTCTTTTGTTAAAAATAATTTGAATAATCCATCTGTAACTAGTGGTGCTGAATTATTTAACTTACCTCCTTGGCCCAAAGTAGATTTTGCTCAATTTGGTGAAATTGATAGTAAGCCGTTAAGTAGAATTCAGAAAATATCTGGTTCAAATTTGCATCGTAATTGGATGATGATACCTCATGTTACTAATAATGATGAGGCTGATATTACAGATTTAGAAGATTTTAGAATTAAGATAAATCAAGATTTATCTAAAACCAACATAAAAGTTACTATATTGTCTTTTTTAGTTAAGGCGTTAGTTTCTTGCTTAAAAAAATTTCCAGATTTTAATGCTTCTTTGGATGATGATAAATTAATACTTAAAAAATATTATAATATAGGATTTGCTGTAGATACTCCCAATGGATTAATGGTTCCTGTAATACATAATGTTGACAATAAGGGTGTTATTGAAATTGCATCGGAAATAAAAAAATTATCTCAAAAGGCAAGGGAAGGCAAGTTATTTTCTAAAGAAATGCAAGGTGGATGTTTTTCTATTTCCTCTTTAGGAGGAATAGGTGGAGTTTCTTTTACTCCAATAGTTAATGCTCCAGAAGTGGCTATACTAGGAGTATCCAAATCTACCTTTAAACCACTGTGGAATGGTAAAGAATTTATACCAAGATTAATTATGCCGATTTCTCTTTCTTATGATCACAGAGTTATTGATGGAGCAATGGCTGCAAATTTTAACAAATATTTGTGTCAAATTATGAATGATTTTCGTCTTATTTCTTTGTAAGTGATAAATATGATAAATAATGTTTATAAAGTAGCAGTTCCAGATATTGGTGATATAAAAGAAGCTAAAGTTATAGAAATTTTAGTTTCTAATGGTGATTTTGTTAAAAAAGAACAAAGCTTAATTACTGTTGAATCTGAAAAGTCTGTTATGGAAATACCATCAGATATTGATGGGGAAATAATCAATATTTGCGTCAAAGTTGGAGACAGTATATCTTCAGGAACTATTTTAGTCGAGATAAATGCTAGTGATTCATGCTCAGATTCATGTGCATCTTTGAATAATAATGTAGATAACGATATTGTTAATTGTCAAGTAGTTATTCTAGGCTCTGGTCCTGGAGGTTATTCTGCTGCTTTTCGTGCAGCAGATCTAGGATTGGATACTATCCTAATAGAAGAACATTCCAAATTAGGAGGTGTTTGTTTGAATGTTGGATGTATTCCAACAAAAGCTTTATTACATGATGTATCTATCATTGAAAGAGTAAAGAAGTCTTTTAATTGTGGAATAGAATATCAGGAAAAGCCGAAGATAGATTTAAATAAATTAAGAAATTCTATTGACTCTAAAGTTTCTAAACTAACCAATGGTCTGAGTAGTATGGCTAATGCAAGAAAGGTTAGAGTTATTAATGGATTTGCTAAATTTTTAGATAAGAATAGTCTTTCTGTGAAATGTTCTAACAATTTAGAAAAAATTGTTAACTTTAAAAATGCTATCATAGCTACAGGAAGTCATGCTGTGCATCTACCTTTCTTACCTATAGATGATAGAATTGTTGATTCAACTGGAGCTTTAAAATTACCTGTGATACCTAAAAAAATGTTATTAATAGGTGGAGGTATTATAAGTTTAGAAATGGGAACAATATATTCTGCTCTAGGTTCTGAAATAGATATAGTCGAAGTATCCAACGGTTTAATTTCTGGTGCTGATCGTGATTTGGTTAAAATATGGTCTAAATCGAATGAAAATCGCTTTAATAATATAATGCTGGAAACTAGAGTTATTGGTGCCGAGTCTAGAAATGATGGTATATATGTTAGTTTTGATGGAAAAAATGCTCCTAATATACCTCAATGTTATGATATGATTCTGCAGGCTGTAGGTCGTAAACCTAATATTGATAAACTTAATCTGGATAAAGTTGGCATTGTGTTAAGTCATGATGGTTTTATTAAAGTAGATCAACAGATGAGAACAAATATTTCCAATATATTTGCAATTGGTGATGTAAGTGGTAATCCAATGCTTGCTCACAAAGCTGTTCATGAAGCTCATGTCGCTGCTGAAGTCATAAATGGAGAAAAATCTTTCTTTGATGCTGCTGTTATACCGTCAGTAGCTTATACTAATCCAGAAATTGCTTGGGTAGGTATTACTGAATCAGAAGCAAAAAAAAGCAATATTAATATAAAAACTGGGTTATTTCCATGGACTGCTTCAGGGAAAGCTATTGCAACTAATAGTGAGAATGGTTTTACCAAACTTATATTTGATGTTGATAGCAAAAGAATTATTGGTGGTGGTATTGTAGGATCTCATGCTGGCGACTTAATTGGAGAAGTAGCACTTGCTATAGAAATGGGAGCAGATATGTTTGATATAGCAAAAACCATTCATCCTCATCCAACCCTATCAGAATCAATAGGTATGTCTTCAGAGGTAGCTCTGGGAATTTGTACTGATTTACCGTAGTTTAGAATCAATAATGTAATAATATAAAACTTAGGGGGTTAAATGAAGCTTGATGAGATAATTAGAATGGTTGAGTTTTATATTCCTACATTAGGATTAATTAAAGTAATTTCATGTTTTTTTTGTTTAATTATTATTTCATTGTTAGTGCAATGGGTTATATCTCGTTTATTAGTTTGGTTAACAAATAAAGTTATTATTAATATTGATGGTTATGCAGAATGGCATCATGAATTACATAGGTATAATGTATATAAAAATATTTTGCGTTCTGTGCCATTTTTTGTCATTTCTGAAGGAATTAAATTTGTTTACCATATCGGTAATATTGCTGAATATGTTTCTAGATTTGCTAGTGCAATTGTATGGATTTATATATTTGCAGCGCTTATTGGTTTATTAAGTGTTATTCAGAGTATCTATTCTGCTAGAGCTAGGTCTATCAAAGTTTATGTACAGGTAGGTAAATTACTATTAATTGTTATAGGTATAGTGTTAGTATTATCTGTTCTTATAAATCGTTCACCATTATGGATGATTTCTGGATTAGGTGCTTTATCTGCTGTTCTTTTGCTTGTATTTAAAGATACTCTTTTATCTTTAGTAGCAGGTACTCAATTAACAACAAATGATATGCTGAGGATAGGAGATTGGATTGAAATGCCTCAATCTAATGCAGATGGATATGTTAGAGATATAGCTCTACATACTGTAAAAATTCAAAATTGGGATAATACGGTTACTACTGTACCTACATATAAGTTGTTTTCAGAAAGTTATCGTAATTATCGGCAAATGTTTGAATCTGGTGGAAGAAGAATAAAAAGGGTTATGTATATAGATATATCAAGTCTTAAAATTATGAATGAGGTTGAAATTAGTGAACTAATGAAAATAACGTTATTGTCTAATTATTTAGAATTAAATCACAAAGACCAAGATCATTTTATGAATATATCTTTGTTTAGATATTATATAACTGCTTTTTTAAAGAGTCATGATGAGTTACGACAAGACATGCCAATGTTAGTTAGAATGATGGAACAAATAGCTGAAGGTATTCCGATAGAAATATATTGTTTTACTGCATTAACAGCATGGGCCGAACATGGTCGTATACAAGGAGAAATTTTTGATCATATTAATTCTATGATGTATAAATTTCAATTACGTCTTTATCAAAAACCATCAATATATAACTTTATGCAATGTAATTAGAGTTTAATATCATAATGAGATTCTTTAATGAGTAATATTAAAATTGCAATAGCTCAAATAAATTCAGTGGTTGGAGATATAGAAGGTAATACCATTAAACTAATAAAAATTATAAATGAATCCTATAATAATGTTGATTTATTAGTTACTCCAGAACTTGTGATAACAGGTTATCCCCCAGAAGACTTATTATTTCATCATTCATTTATAAAATTACAAAATTTAAATTTGGAAAAACTTCGTCAGGCAACTATTGGTCTTAAGAAAGTATTTATTTTAGTGGGACATGTTTATCAAGAATCCAATAATTTATATAATGTAGCAACATTATATAATAATGGATTAATTATAGGTCGATATTATAAAAATCAATTGCCTAATTACTCTGTCTTTGATGAAAAGAGATATTTTTCTATTAAGAAACAAGCATTTACTTTTAATATTAAAAGTAAAAAATTTGGCATCATGATTTGTGAAGATTTATGGATAGATACATCTGTTGAACTGTATCAAGATTTAGATGTTGATATAATAGTTAGTCTTAATGCTTCTCCTTTTTTTATTGGTAAGGATGAGTTACGTTATTCAATTTGTAAAAAATTAGTAAATAAATTACATTGTGGGTTAGTTTATGTTAATGCTGTAGGAGGGCAAGATGAATTAATATTTGATGGTGGTTCTTTCTTTATGAATTCACGTGGCCTATGTAGCAACAAACTTCTTTCCTGGAAAGAAGATTTAGCTTATTTTGATATAAGCATAAGTGAGAAATCAAATGTTGATTATTTTGTTAATGTACAAAATTCTAATATAGAATTACAGTTATGGAATGCCCTGGTTTTAAGTTTAAGAGATTATGTAAATAAGAATAATTTTCCTGGAGTTATTATTGGGTTGTCTGGTGGTATAGATTCGGCTCTAGCTCTTACATTAGCGGTAGATGCCATTGGCTCTAATAGAGTGCAAGCAATTATGATGTCTACTTGTTATACATCGGAAATATCTATTATAGATGCTGATATTTTATCTAGAAGATTGCATGTTGAATATAACAAAATTGATATAAACACGATAATGTATTCATACAATAGCATTATAAATGAAATTTTAAATACATCTGAAATAGCAAAAGAAAATATTCAAGCTAGAATACGAGGTAATTTATTAATGGCTATTTCAAATACTAATGGTAAATTAGTTGTGACAACAGGGAATAAATCTGAAATATCTATGGGATATTGTACCCTTTATGGAGATATGGTTGGTGGTTTTGCTTTGCTTAAGGATGTAAGCAAAACAATGGTTTATAAACTATCGAAATGGCGAAATGGAATATCTAATATTATTCCTGATCGAATAATTTCGAGAGCTCCTTCAGCTGAATTAAAATTTAATCAGACTGATCAAGATACTTTACCTCCTTATTATTTATTGGACGCGATCTTAGAGTTATATATAGAAAAAAAATTAACAATAGAACAAATTGTAGATCGTGGTTATAATGTTGATATTGTTAATAGAGTATTAGGTCTTTTACATAAAAATGAATATAAAAGATCTCAATCTTCAATAGGTCCTAAAGTTACTTTTTGTTCATTCGGTCGTGATTGGCGTTATCCTATTACTAATTTATTTTGTGAAAAATTATAGTTTAATAGTTTGCTATTATTAATTGTATAATTATCTGTAATGATTTTTTATTGTTCCATAAGTTATTTTCTATTTTATATACAGCCTTAATATTTTTGTATTCTACTTTTTGATGGTTAAAATATATAGCATCGAACACTAATTTCTCACGCTGTAATACTAGTTTTAAATGTTTATTTTTTAGTATTTTTTGAGAAATAATTTCAAATTGATCTATAAATAATGGTTCATCAAATCCTGATCCCCATACTTGTTGATTTAGCAAATCAGCAAATTCTGTATTAGCATACTTTATTTCAAGAGAACCATCAGTTTCTAATGTTTGTCTTATATCATTATTGCCTATTATATTTTTTGATGTTTCTTCAAATGCTGATTTAAATTTAATATAATTGTTTTTCGTAATTGTTAGTCCAGCAGCCATTGCATGACCTCCAAATTGTTGGATTATATTAAATTTTTTTGAAATAGCATCTAATATTTCTTTTATATTTATTCCAGGAATTGATCTTCCTGATCCTCTTAATTCATTATTTTTCGAAGGAGCAAATGCAATAGTTGGTTTCCAATATTTCTCTTTTAATTTAGATGCGATTAATCCTACTATGCCATGATTCCAATTTTCTTGATAAATACATATACTATTGTTTGACTCATACCCATATTTATCAATTTCTAATATAGCTTGTGAATTGCTTTCTTCTTCTATTTTTTTTCTTTTATTATTAATATCATTTAATTGTTGAGCAATATATAACGCTTCTTCATAGTTATCAGTTATAAGACAACGTATTCCTATGCTCATATCAGATAATCTTCCAGCAGCATTGATTTTTGGTGCTATTGAAAAACCTAAGTCATTACTGTTTGCTTTATTCATATCTTTATTAGATATATTAAAAAGTGCTTGTATTCCTACTATTGTTTTGTTAGTTTGTATTCTTTTTAAGCCTTGGGCAACTAATATCCTATTATTAAAATCTAACTGAACGAGATCAGCTACAGTCCCTAGAGCTACTAAATCAACTAATTCATTAAGTTTAGGTCCTTCATTTTCCTTATAAATACCATGGATACGCATTTTTGATCTTAATGCAATCATTAAATAAAATATAACTCCAACACCAGCTAAATTTTTAGATGGAAAATTACAACTAGATTGGTTCGGATTAATAATTGCTAAAGCTCTTGGTAATATTTTACCTGGTAGGTGATGATCTGTTATAATGACTTCTATACCCATTTGCCTAGCATATTCTACTCCTTCAACGCTAGAGATTCCGTTATCTACAGTTATTATTAAATCTGGTTTTTCTATAGATTGTTCATAAGCTTGTTTAATAATATCAACTGACAATCCATAATTATTATGAAATCTATTAGGTACTATAAAATTAACATTAGCTCCCATTGCTTTTAAAGCTCTGATACCTACGGCACATGCTGTTGCTCCATCACAATCATAATCAGCTACAATGAGAATTCTTTTCTTATTAATGATTGATTCTAGTAAATAGTTTGTTGCTTGTTCTATCTGACTAAGATTATTTGGATTAATTAGATTAGGCCATCTGTATTGTATTTGAGATACTTCTGTTACTCCTCTGGAGGAGAGTAATTTAGCTAATAATGGATTTATGCCATGTTTTAATAGGAGATCATAATTTTTTTGTTGTATTTTTCGTATATGTATTTTATAAGAAGAGTTCATTTTTAAAGATATTAAAACGTTTAAATATATTTATATCTTTGTGAATCAGATATTCTTTACATTTCTCAGTACCTAAAAGTACTAGATTTATGTCATTTTTTGGTAATTTATTGCTTTTCGATAAAGTTTTAAATAAATTTTCTAGATTTTTAAATTCATTGATCCACATATCATAGTCCAAGCTTCTAGAAGCTTCATGTAATTTTGTAAATAATATATCCGGTTTTTGTTGTTTCGGACTCCAATATTTTGCACCACCATAAAGCCATAAAAAGTTTATTGGTTTTAATCCTCGACTTTCCCTACATATATTTACCTTATGATTATGGAAGAACATTTGTACTTCATTTAGTAATTTATTTAATTGCAATATTTCTATTTTAATATGTGAAAAAACATTGATTTTTTTTTCAAAGATGAAATAGGGGCTTAGGGAGATTTGATGAAAACTGTCTGGTAAAAATATACGCCATCTTTGTGGTGAAATAAATTCAATTTTAAACTTATAATCATGTAAGATATGTTTTATGCTATCTAATAAACATAAACTTTCTGCATATTCTAAATTTGTATTGTATGGGTTCGATAAGCTAATTCCAGATGTATTAATTTCTATATTTAATAATTCTAGTAGCCATATTGGGTAATTATCTTGTTTTTCAAAATTTGTGAAAAATGGACCTAAAGCAGAACTTATTGTTTGATTATCATTAGGAATAAATCCTGTATTTTTAATTTGCCATGCTTCAAAAGCAGTGCAACCATAGTTTAGTGATTGATCATCTATATAATTTATAGAGGCATGTTGAAGCCATTTAAAAATATATGGAGTTTCTTTTTTTATAATGTTATTAATATTGATATTAAATTTATTTGGAGGAAAAAAACCAGGTATTACAATAAGCATTTTATTCTTTGTATGATATATTTTATTAGTATCTTCGTATTATTATATTTTTAACTTTATTGGTAGTAGATTGTGTTTATGATGCCTTATGAAGTTTGGTTAGCTATTAAGTATAGTGGTTTATTAAATTTTAAGAACAAAAAAAATAAAATAATATCCTTCATTACTACAACTTCTATTTTAGGTATAGCTATTGGAGTAGCTGCTTTAATTGTAATACTGTCTGTAATGAATGGTTTTCAAAAGGAAGTTCGCAATAGAATGTTAGATATAATTCCTCATATGGAAATTTCTGTTCCAGGGGTAGATTATAATACTTTTATGAGTTCTTATAAAAAATTTAAATCATTAATTGATAAAGATTCAAATATAGAATCTAGTGCATCTTTCTCTTTATCACAAGCAATAATAATAAAAGATTCTAATATAGTTGGCGTACAGATTCAAGGAATTGATACTGATTTTATCAATGTGTATAGATTAGATAAAAATCTATTTTGTGGTGACCTAAAATCTTTAAAAGATAATAAATTTGGTGTGATAATAGGTTTGGAATTATCAAAATTAATAAATGCAAACATTGGTGATAGTATTGCGATTTTAGCACCTAATGCATCTTCAAATATTATTGGTTTTACGCCTAGTTTAAAACAATTCATAGTACAGGGTATATTTTCATCAGGGTATTATGAATATGATGCCAATATGGCATTCATTAATATTAATGATGCAAATAATTTTTTCTTAAACAATACGAAGAATGGCATAAGATTCTGTGTCAAGGATATTTACTCTACTCATATAAGTATTAAAAACATAAGAAGTATTTTGCCTGATTATTTTTCTGTAGAGGACTGGTCTAATACTAATAAATTTTGGTTTAACGCAGTGCAAACAGAGAAAAGGATGATGTTTTTAATACTATCTGTTGTTATAGCTATTGCTTCATTTAATTTATTCTCATCTTTAACGATGTTAGTATCTGAAAAAAAATATGATATTGCTATCATGAGGACATTTGGTGTTAGTCACATAAATATTTCTTTAATATTTTTATTAACCGGTTTAATTATAGGTTTAGTTGGAACGATTATTGGTGTTATATCTGGAATTATAATGACACATAACATAGACCTAATTGTTAGATTACTTGAGAAAATATTTATGGTCAATTTTTTTCCAGTAGATTTATATGTTATAGGTAAATTACCATATTATATAAATTATTTTGATATATTAAATATTGCTATTGTATCAATCTCCCTATCTCTTATAGCAACTATATATCCTAGTATTAAATCATCAAAATATATCCCTGCAAGGGTTTTGAACAATGTCAGATAAGAAGAATTATATAATTAAAGCAGATAATATTTGTAAAAATTATTATGATCAAAATGGAAAAATTGAGGTATTAAAAAATATAGACTTTTATCTTAACACTTCTGAAATTGTAGTTATAATGGGATCTTCTGGTTCTGGCAAGAGTACTTTATTACATATACTTGGTTTATTAGATACAGCATCTAGTGGTCAATTAATTATTAATAACCTAAACACTTCTATTTTATCAGAGAATCAGAAATGTAATTTACGTAATAGAAATCTTGGTTTTATATATCAATCACATAATCTTTTACCAGAGTTATCTGTTGTGGATAATGTTTCAATGCCATTAATCATAAGACGATATAGGTATGATCAAGCACGCTTAGAGGCTAATTTGATAATTAATTCTATTGGTTTAAATTCTAAACAAGATAGTATGATTTATAATTTATCAGGAGGTGAGCGTCAAAGAGTCGCTATAGCTAGATCAATTATTACAAATCCTGATTGTATTTTGGCTGATGAACCAACTGGAAATTTAGATAAGAAGAATGCTTATAAAATATTTGATTTATTTATTAAGCTAAAAAATGAATTTAATTCTTCTTTTATAATAGTTACGCACGATGTTGAATTAATGTCTATCGCAGATAGAAAGTTTCTTATGAAAGATGGTGGCTTATTAAGGATCTAATATTATATGTTTTTAGTAGATACACATTGCCATTTGGATGATTATCGATTCGATAAATATAGGTCTTTAATTATTAGAGAAGCCTTTTATAAAGGAATTAAAAAGATTATTGTTCCATCTGTTTCTGTAAATAATTTTGATAAGGTATCTAGTTTATCTATAAACCAAGGATTGTTTTATACACTAGGAATACATCCTATGAGCATTAGTCAAGAAAATTTTGATAATGATTTATTGGTTTTATATAATTATGTAAAGCATTCTAAGAACACTCATACTAATTTCGTTGGCATTGGAGAAATAGGGTTAGATTTTTATTATTCTATGGATGATCGTTATGTTGATCTGCAAAAGAAATTTTTTATAGAGCAGTTACATATTGCAGAAGAATTTTCTTTACCTGTTATTCTTCACGCAAGAAAATCTCATGATGTTATGTTGAAAATATTAAGATCAAGAAAAAAAATATCTGGGGGAATAATTCATGCATTTAATGGCAGTTACCAACAGGCTAATTGTTTTATAAAATTAGGTTTTTTATTAGGGGTAGGAGGTTCAATTACTTATAAAAAACATTCAAAAATTAGACAAAATGCATTAGATATTTCTTTAGAGAATTTAGTTCTTGAAACAGATTCTCCCTATATGGAACCATGTTGGAAATCTTCTTATGATTGGAGTATAAATAGTCCATGCGAATTGTTTAAGATTGCGCTAGAGCTTTCTGATATCAAAAAGTGTAGTATTGATAAAATCATTGGATGTACAACTCAAAATATACTTAGAATAATTCCTCAAATGACCTAAAAAATAACATCTAGTGAATATAAAATTGAATAATAATTTATTGGTTGATCTTCATTGTCATTCGAATGTATCAGATGGTTTATTATCTCCTAAGGATGTGGCGTATGCAGTTCATTATTCTAATATAAGCAAATGGTCATTAACTGATCATGATACTATTGCTGGTTTATCAGAAGCACGGCAGGAATCAAAAAAATTAAGTCTTGATTTTATAAATGGGGTTGAAATTTCTGCTGATTGGAAAGGAAGAACTATACATATAATAGGATTATATGTTGACTATGATAATAATGGTTTACTAGAAGGTTTAAAAAATAATATTAATTTTAGGAAAGCAAGAGCATTTAATATTGTTAAGCATTTGGATAGTTTAGGATTTTATGGATCTGAAAGTGTTCTTTATTCTCGATTAAATAATAAGCTAGGAATAGTAGGCAGACTTCATTTTGCTAGATTTTTAGTTGAAAGTGGTTATTGTCAAAGTATTAATAAAGTTTTTCTAAAATATTTATCTGATGACCTGTTTAATAATTCTGACATGGGGTATGCTCCTTTGCAGGATGTGATCTTATGGATTAAGAATGCAGGAGGTATAGCTGTAATGGCTCATCCTTTAAATTATAAATTCTCAAATCAAGAACTTAATAAACTTATGGAGAGATTTGCCGATTTAGGAGGTGAATGCATTGAAATCCCATTATTTCCAAACCATAGAAACTATGAATTAATTCTCTATTTAATTAAAAAATATAATTTTTATATATCATGTGGATCAGACTTTCATTCATTTAAAGACAATTTAATAACAAAAGAAAAGTTTTCTAAAATACCAAGAGACTTAAAGAAAGTATGGTGTGATTTTTTGTGAAAATTATTATTATGGTATTAATAATTTTCTTGTTAAATTGATTATTTTGCTATATCTTATGAATAAAGTTATCTATTTCAATAAGTAGATAGTCATTCCTACAATTACAATCTTTTGCATGTTTTTGTCAGTAATGATTGTTTAGTTTGCTTTTAGGATATATCGTCGTGCTAATAGTTCAAAATTTTTCAGGTTCGTCTGCTATTTCTGATTTTCGTCGTCAAAATCTATTGGCTAAGCTGGGTGCTTTTGGTATTAAATTATCAAACATAGATGCTTATTATGAACATTTTGTATATTTAGAGCGTTCTTTAGAGGACAGTGAAAATTGTATTTTGTCAAAATTATTGGAATATGGTTCTATAGATTTTTCTAAATCATCTGATAATTATAAAATAGAACTATTGGTAATTCCTCGTCTAGGAACAGTTTCTCCGTGGTCTAGTAAAGCTACAGATATAGCTCATAACTGTGGTTTGAGTGTTGTCAAAAGAATTGAAAGAGGTATCAAATATATTCTTTCTTATAAAGAACCTTTAGTTGATGATCAACTTCCTAAAGAAGCACTAGATACATTATTGGATTTTATACATGATTGTATGACAGAAAGTGTTGTTAATGTTGATTTTGATCCAAAGCTTTTATTTAATAATACAGAAAAAAAAGATCTAAAGACCATCTCTCTTATAAAAGATGGACGTATTGCTTTGGAAAAAGCTAATAAGGACTTAGGTCTAGCATTATCTAATGATGAAATCGAGTATCTAGAAAAATCATTCAAGTCTCTTCAAAGGGATCCTACTGATGTGGAATTGATAATGTTTGCACAAGCTAATAGTGAACATTGTCGTCATAAGATCTTTAATGCTCAATGGATTATAGATGGGAAACAAAAAAAAGATACTCTATTTGATCTAATTAAACAAACGCATTATAGTCAACCAGTTGGTACAATAGTAGCTTATTCTGATAATTCAGCTATTATGGAAGGTAGAATTTCTAATAGTTTTCATACAAACAAATCTTCTATAAATGGTATGTTTGTCTATGGTAGAAATAGTGCTATTTTTCATAATATAATGAAGGTAGAAACTCATAATCATCCAACTGCAATTTCTCCTTTTCAAGGAGCTGCTACTGGTTCCGGAGGAGAAATAAGAGATGAAGGTGCAACTGGTCGTGGTTCTAAACCTAAAGTAGGTCTTACTGGTTTTTCTGTTTCGCATTTGAGATTTGAAGATAATATACGTCAGTGGGAGGATGATTACTATAGTATACCTTCTCGCATGGCATCACCTTTATCTATAATGGTTGATGCTCCATTAGGTAGTGCTTCATTCAATAATGAATTTGGTCGACCTAGTGTTTTAGGTTATTTTAGATCATTTGAGCAAACTATAGATAATATTCATTGGGGTTATCACAAACCAATAATGTTGTCTGGTGGTCTAGGTATTATAGATTCTAGATTAAGTAAGAAAAAAAGTATACCTGAGGGAGCCTTGTTGATCCAATTAGGGGGACCAGGTTTTCGTATAGGAATGGGTGGAGGAGCAGCCTCTAGTATTACTATAGGTAGTAATACAGCAGAGTTAGATTTTGATTCAGTTCAAAGAGGGAACCCAGAAATAGAAAGAAGAGCTCAAGAAGTTATAGATAGATGTTGGCAACAAGGCGATAATAATCCTATATTATCTATTCATGATGTAGGGGCTGGTGGATTATCTAATGCTTTTCCAGAGTTGATAAATGATTCTAAAATGGGAGCTATATTTAATTTAAATAAAATTCCAGTAGAAGAGTATGGGATGTCTCCTGCTGAAATATGGACTAATGAGTCGCAGGAAAGATACGTGTTAGCTATTTTACCTGATAGTCTAAAAAAATTTGATGAGATAGCAGTTAGAGAACGTTGTCCTTATTCAGTTGTAGGAATAGCCATTAATGATAGACATTTATATCTTATAGATGGTAATGATGCTGATTTTGATATGAATGGTTTATTAAATATAGCCAAATCAGAAAATGTCAAAAAACACCCGGTAGATCTGCCTCTTGATATTATTTTAGGAAAATCGCCGCGTTTGATTCGTGATGTTAAAAGTTATAATCATAGAAGTGATGTTGTAAAATTTGATAATATGGTCTTGTCAGATGCTATATCTAGGGTTTTAAGTCACCCTACCGTATCTAGTAAATCATTTCTTATTACAATAGGTGATCGTTCAGTAGGTGCTTTAGTTGCTCGTGACCAAATGGTTGGTCCATGGCAGGTGCCAGTTGCTGATTGTGCGGTGTCATTGGCAAGTTATGATAGTTTTTTTGGTGAGGCAATGTCAATAGGTGAGCGAGCTCCTATTGCAGTAATTAGTCCTGCAGCCTCTGTTCGTTTGGCAGTTTCTGAAGCTTTAACCAATTTAGTAGCTTCTGATGTAGAAAAAATAGAAGATATAAAATTGTCTGCTAATTGGATGGCTGATTGTAGTAGTAGTGGCATTCAAGATGCTAATCTCTACCAGGCTGTTTCGGCTGTTAGTAAATTTTGTAAAGAACTTGGCCTTTCTATACCTGTTGGAAAAGATTCTTTATCTATGAAAACAATTACAGATGATGGAAAATATATTGTTTCACCAATATCTTTGGTTGTTTCTGCTTTTTCTCCTGTTAAAGATGTTCGTAAGACGTTAACACCTCAATTAATCAAAAATATTGATAGTAAATTAATTTATATAGATTTAGGTTTTTCTAAAAATAGGATTGGTGGTTCTATATTAGCGCAAGTTTATGGTCAATTTGGTGACATAGTGCCTGATATGGATGATCCTGATAAATTGCAATGCTTCTTTTATGCGATAAGACATCTTGCTAATGAAGACATGATATTAGCTTATCATGATAGATCAGATGGTGGGTTGTTTACAACTATAGTAGAAATGTCTTTTGCTGGACATATTGGGGTTTCTATAAATTTGGATAATTTAATAACTGGTTCTCTGGATAATGAAAATCTTATAAAAACTTTATTTTCTGAAGAGTTAGGAGCTGTAATTCAAGTTGATAATAAAGTTTATGATTATGTTATTAATTGTTTTGAAAAAAATAATATTTCTAACTATTGCCATACAATAGGTTCAGTAAATACATCTGATATTATCGAAATAAGTCATAATAGTTCTTCTCTATGGAAACAGAATCGTTCCGATTTAGGAATAATATGGAGTGATGTAAGTTATCGAATTTCATCTATAAGAGATAATCCTTCTTGTGCTTCTGAAGAGTTAGATTTATGGAAAGATGTTAATGATCCAGGTCTTAACCCAGTATTATATTTTGATCCAAATATTGATATTTCTGCTCCATATATAAATAAAAATGTCCGTCCTAAAATTGCTATTTTGAGAGAACAGGGATGTAATAGTCATGTGGAAATGGCTTGGGCTTTTGATCAAGCAGGTTTTTCTTCTATAGATGTACATATGACTGATTTATTAAATAAGAGCATAAATCTTTCTGAAATGCAAGGTTTAGTAGCTGTAGGTGGTTTTAGTTATGGCGATGTTTTAGGAGCAGGTGAGGGTTGGGCCCGAACAATTTTATTTAATAGTTTTTTATATGATCAGTTTTCTGATTTCTTTGCCAATAAGAATAGTTTTTCGCTTGGGGTATGTAATGGTTGTCAAATGATGAGTTCATTATCAACTATAATTCCTGGAGCTTTGAATTGGCCTAAATTTACAAGAAATAAATCAGAAAAATATGAGTCTCGTTTATCAACTATTAAGATAATATCTTCTCCATCAATATTTTTCTCAGGAATGGAAAATTCTAGAATTCCTATTGTTGTTGCTCATGGGGAAGGATATGCTGATTTTTCTAAACATGGCAATATCGATCTTGTTAATACGTCAGCTTATTTTGTAAATAATTATGGTGATATGACAGAGTCTTATCCCCTTAATCCAAATGGCAGTCCAAAAGGAATAACAGCTGTTACAACAGATGACGGTAGATGTACTATAATGATGCCTCATCCAGAAAGAGTTTCTCGTAATGTTTTATTTTCTTGGCATCCATCAGAATGGGTAGAAAATTATAGTCCATGGATGCGCATGTTTAGAAATGCACGAGCATGGCTTGGGTAATAATTTTTGCAAAAAAAAACATCATTGATTTATTTCGTTTAATGATGTTTTTTTTATTTTTTATTCTATATTTTGTGATTGTTCTCTTATTTTATCTATTAATAATTTTATTTCGATAGCAAGATGCGATATCTCTGTAGCATTAGTTTTTGACCCTATTGTATTTATTTCTCTATTCATTTCTTGAGTTAAATATTCTATTTTTTTTCCTAAACTGCCTTTTTCCTCGTTTATTGTTTTTCGCATTTCTTTCAAATGTATATTTAGCCTTTCTATTTCTTCTGAAATATCAACTTTTAAAACATTAGAAATTATTTCCTGAATAAACTTATCTTTGATTTCTTGATTATCAAATTTGTTAGATAATATTTCTATAAAATTTTTTTCTATTTTTTTAAATAACTTGTTTTTGAAAAAGTCAATACTGGATTTTGAATTTAGTTCTATATATTTTAGTATTTCTCCAATATCATTTATATAATTTAGAATTATTTTTAAAAGATCTTCTCCTTCTCTTTTTCGATCCTTTTTTAAGTTATTAATAGCTATTATAATTGATTCAAAAATTATATTTTCATTTAAAGAACATGAAGTATTTATTATGTGATCCTTATTTTTATAGAAAAGGTTAATAAGCTCTGCTGATGTAGGAGTTCTAATATCAGGCATTTCTTGTTTTATAAGTAATATTTTATTAGAAATATTACTTATAAATTCCTGGAATGAATAATCTATTATATTTTTGTTTGATTGTTTAATTATTTTTATTTCAATTTTTCCTCTTGATATATTTGTTATTATTAGATTTCTGATATTTTTTTCTAGACTTTTATATTCTTCTAAAATATTCATTTTAATGTCTAAAAATCTATTATTAAAACTTCGTATTTCAATAGATAAGATTTCATCTTCATTAATATCTATTTGTGAACAACCAAAACCTGTCATACTATTCATAGTTATAATCTCATTTATTAAATAAATATTGATAATATGGTTATATTATCAATATTTATTTAAATATAATAAATTTTAGGATGTTATGATAATTGAACGTTTATTCGGAAGGCCTTTTGATCAAATTAGACCTTTCAAGATAGTTAAGCAATTTACTAGTAATTCTGATGCCTCAATTTTGATTAGCATGGGAAATACTATAGTTCTTTGTAATGCTAATGTTTTAGATGGTGTTCCTGACTTTATGAAAGGTACAAATAGTCCTTGGATTACAGCAGAATATAGTATGTTACCAGGTTCAACAAGAACTCGTACAACAAGAGAATCAGTAGTAGGAAGACAATCTGGTAGAACACATGAAATACAAAGATTGATTGGTCGTAGTTTAAGAACAGCTTTCGATATAAGATTTAGTGGTGAATTTACTATTAAATTAGATTGTGATGTGCTACAAGCTGATGGTGGTACAAGATGTGCAAGTATTACAGGATCCTATTTAGCTATTATAGATATTCTTCCTATTTTATATGAAAAATATTCTATTAGATATGATAAAAAAATAGAGAAAGTAGCAGCCATTTCTGTTGGCCTTATTAATAATAATATATTACTTGATATGAACTATGAAGAAGATTCTAATTGTGATGTAGATATGAATGTTGTAATGGATGATAGTGGTAATTTTATCGAAATACAGGTTACAGGAGAAAAAGCAAAATTTAATAAAGAAAAACTTGATTTGATGTTATCTACTGCTAGACATGGTATTTTACAATTAATGTCTTATTATTGATAAATATTTTTTGGATCTTTGTTATGAAGCCTGATATTACAACTTCTTTAAGTGCTTGGTTAGAATATTTAGAAATGATTCATCCAAAAAATATTGATTTAGGACTGGATCGAGTTAATAATATTTTTAGAAGAATGAATCTTAAGATTGATGGAGTTAAATTTATTGTCGGAGGTACTAATGGTAAAGGATCTACCTGTGCTTTTTTAGAATCTTTCTTATTGGAGTCTGGTTATTCAGTTGGTTTATATACATCTCCACATATAATATCTTTTAATGAACGCATTCGTGTTAATGGTAGTAATATTAGTGATCAAGAAATAGTAGATAGTTTTTCTTTTATAGAAAATATTCGTAAAGAAATATCATTAACTTATTTTGAATATGCAACACTAGCAGCATTAAATATTTTTTCTAATAAGAAACTAGATGTTCTCATACTGGAAGTGGGATTAGGAGGAAGACTAGACGCTGTAAATATTATAGATGCTGATTGTTCAATTATTACCAGTATAGGCATTGATCATGTAGAATGGTTAGGTAGTACTAGAGATTCAATAGCTAAAGAAAAGTCATATATTTATAGAAAGCATAAATCAGCCATATGTGGAGATACTAATCCTCCTGATTCATTACTGAAATATGCGTATGGAATAGATGCAAATTTAAAATTAATTAATAAAGACTTTAGTTTTATAGTCAATCAGAAAAATAAATCTTGGTCTTATTTTGGCAAAAATTATAATTTTAGAGATTTACCAATGCCGAAATTATTTGGTAATTGTCAAATAATTAATGCTACTATAGCTTTATCAGCTTTAGATTCGATATATCCAATATTATCAACTAATTATGAGATTATATCATTTGCGATTGAGAAGGTTTTTATACCAGCTAGATTCCAAGTTATCTCAAATAATCCAAGTTTAATAATAGATGTATCACATAACTCACATGCAGCAAGGGTGTTATCTGCTAATTTACAAAAAAGCAATAATTTTCATAAAACATATGCCATTATAGGAATGTTAAAAGATAAGGATATAAGAGAATTTATTAGAGTATTATCAAAAGATATAGATTATTGGTATTGTGCTAGTACATATGGAGCAAGAGGTTTATCTGCTATAGAGTTAGCAAATATTATAAAAATATCAATAAATATTGATGATAGTGCAGTTCATACTTTTCTGAATCCATATTATGCACTAAATGTAGCTTTAAGAAATTGTTCAAAATTAGATAGAATTATAGTATTTGGTTCCTTTGTTACAGTATCGGAGATATATAAAGCATATATAAATAAGTTATGATATTTTATTAATTATAAAATTTGATCAAAAATTCATATTTATTTACTATTAGAATTTCTGATTTATTTTAAACTTGGTGTAGCATCCTTTTCGTAAAAATTTTATTATTTAATTTTTATTTAAAACTGTGAATTATTTTGACTTTCTTGTATTATTTATTTTGATTATTTCTTCTTTTATAGGATTTTATCGTGGTTTTATAAAAGAAGTCATATCTTTATTTACTTATATAATCTCATTCTTAATTACTGATTTAATCGGTGATATTTTATCGCCTTTTTTTGATTGTTATACAGATTCTATTTTACTGAAAGATGGTTTATCTTATTTAATAGTTTTATTTTTATCATTATTATTTTGTTCTTTGATTGCGAATATAGTGTCTTTTTTTATAAATAAAACAGATATTTCAAATATAAATAGAATATTTGGGGCAATATTTGGTTTTTTTAGAGGTCTTTTTCTAGTATTATTAATAGTTGTATTTTTTTGTTTTACCAATTTATCGCAAGAATTATATTGGATTGATAGTATTTTTATAGATACTATTATGATTTTAATTGAGAATATTAAATTATATTTACCTTATTCTTCCAAATTAAAAGAGTTGTTGCCTTAATAATTATCAAGGGAAATAATTATGTGTGGAATTGTTGGTGTTATTGGACGTAGCCAAGTAAATCAGCTTATATATGATAGTCTTTTGCTGCTGCAACATAGAGGTCAAGATGCAGCTGGTATTGCTACATCTAATAATGGTTTATTTAATCTTCATAAATCACATGGACTCGTAAGAGATGTATTTAGATCTCATAACATGCTTTCTTTGCCAGGATGTCAAGGTATAGGGCAGGTACGTTATCCTACTGCAGGTTCTAACAATAGTGAACATGAGGCTCAACCTTTTTATGTTAATGCTCCTTTTGGTATAATGTTTGCTCATAATGGTAATTTAACAAATTGGAAAGAATTAAGAGAATCTTTGTTTAAAGTAGATCAAAGACATATAAATACTAATTCTGATTCAGAAGTTTTATTAAATATATTTGCACATGAACTACATTCAGTTTCAAGTGGAGTTTCTTTGGATGAAAATGCTATTTTTAAAGCAGTAGAAAATCTACATAAACGCGTACGTGGTGCTTATGCTGTAGTTTCATTAATATCAGGCTATGGTTTAGTTGCTTTTCGTGATATATATGGTATTAGACCTTTATGTATAGGTCGTCAAGATACAGATAAAGGTGTTGAGTGGATGATAGCATCTGAATCTGTAGCATTGGAAGGGAATGGATTTAAATTTATAAGAGATGTAGCACCAGGAGAAACTATATTTATAGATTTAGATGGTAATTTTTATAGTAAAGTTTGTTCTGATAAAAGTGTATTGACACCTTGCATATTCGAATATATTTATTTTGCTAGACCTGATTCTTTTATAGATGGAGTATCTGTTTATGATGCTCGTTTGCGTATGGGTGAATATCTAGCAGCAAAAATTGCAAAGGAAATCAAGTCAGGTGATATAGATGTTGTTATTCCAATACCAGATTCATCTCGTCCTGCTGCTATGCAACTTGCTGATTGTTTAAATTTAGATTATAGGGAAGGTCTTATTAAAAATAGGTATGTAGGTAGAACTTTTATAATGCCTGGACAATCTGTACGTAGGAAGTCTGTAAGACAAAAATTAAATACCATTGCTACTGAGTTTAAAAATAAAAATGTACTTTTGGTAGATGATTCAATAGTTAGAGGAACTACAAGCAAGGAAATAGTAGAAATGGCTCGTTCTGTTGGTGCAAGAAAAGTTTATTTTGCATCTGCAGCTGCTCCAATTAGATATCAAAATGTTTATGGTATAGATATGCCTACTCCAAATGAGCTAGTTGCTTCTAATCGTACTGAAGAAGAGGTAGGAAAATTTATAGGAAGTGATTATTTAATATATCAGAATATAGAAGATATGGAACAGTCTGTAAGATGTATAAAGCCATCATTAACTAATTTTGAGGCTTCTTGTTTTAATGGAATTTATATTACAGGAGATGTAAATTCAGAATATTTATCTAATTTGAGTAATACTAGGACTTCTTAACTATAAGAAATAAACAACGCATATGCATATGCGTTGTTTATTATATTTAGTTATTCTTTTTTTAGAAAAATAGAAAGGGATATGAATGTTAATAAAATAAAAATAGATAGACTAAAAATAAAATATTCTATTCCAAATAATGTAACAGGATCATCTGCACATGATGCATATATATTAAATAACCATGGTATAGCAGAATCAAACCCACTGTTACTAATTATTTTATCCGCCGCTGTTGATGTTGTGCATGATAAGTCATCTGAAGAAAATATTTTTTGAAGACAAGCTGCTAAAATACCTAATATTCCAAGAGCCGAAATCGAAAGTGCTGATATCCTGGATATTATTACTTTATTTAGAAAAAAACTAATTAAAGAAATTATGCCTATTAAGAAAAATAATAATCTTTGGATAACACACCATGCACATGGTTGCATATCAAAAAAATGTTGCGATATTAAAGCAATTAGTATTGAAAAAAAACTTAATATAAAAATTATAAGAAAAAGCTTATTTCTAAAATGATTTTGCTTTATTTGCTTGTTCATAGTGCTATTTTCATTCTATGCAAATTAAATTAATTACAAAATCTATTTTTATAAAAAAGTATTAACTAGACCTTGTATGCCAACCCAACATATTTGTACTCCTAGGCATAACATAATGAATGCAGATAATCTCATAAATACAGCAGTGCCACTTTTACCAAGTTTGTTAAGCATTTGAGCAGAGAATTTCATACATATGTAGAGAGCAAAAGTAGCTAATAAAATGGCTGGAATTGCTCCAGATAATCTTAAAAGTATTATTGATGGTTGTTCGTCTATTAATGAAACACCAACAGTTATGGCTCCAGCAATTGCACCAGGACCAAATGTTACAGGAAAAGTTAGAGGATAAAATGACCTGGAATTTGCCATTTCCAAAGACATGGATTTTGTTTGATCAGATTCACCTGAAGAGTTGTCATCATTTGCAGTAACTAAATTCCAGGCACTATACATTATAAGCATACCACCACCTAAACGAACTATAGGTAGTGAAATACCAAATAACATTAATATGCCATTGCCTACCAACATAGTGGATATAAGCATAATAGTAACATTTATGCCAACTTTTTTTGCTAGCATTAATCTAGTTTCTGGAGATGCTCCTTCTGTCATAGAAAGAAATATAGGTGCGATGGCAGGTGGGTTTAGAAAAGGCAATAAAGTAGCCAATGTGAAAAGAAAACTTTTTATTAATGGATCTATCATAATTTTTACAAATAAAAATATAATTGGTTAGTGTTTGTTTATTAAAAACTTACATTTTACTATGTAAGAAAAACATATCATTCTGTGATAAGTTTTTTTCTTAGTGATTATAATTATATACTAAGTTAGTAGTATTGCTCCTTTAGATGCACATATAGACTTCTCCTAATTAAGGTGATAATACATGGCAATATAACAATAACATAATTATTATATTTTAAGAAAATACTTATATAAATACTATTAATATATCTTTTAAAATTCTTTTTTCACAAAAGAAGGAACTTTTTCCATACCTGGTGATTTTGTTAATATTTCATAGCCATCATCTGTGACAAGTATAGTGTGTTCCCATTGTGCCGATAAACTATGGTCTTTTGTCACAACAGTCCATCCGTCTTTGAGATGTTTTATTTCTTTACGACCTGCATTTATCATCGGTTCTATAGTTATCAACATTCCTGTTTTTAGATATTCTCCTGTATTAGGTCTACCATAGTTTAATACTTGTGGATCTTCATGAAAATTTCGTCCTATCCCATGTCCACAATATTCTCTTACAACTGAGAAACCAGATGATTCAGCATGTTTTTGTATTGCATAACCTATATCTCCAAGTCTGGCTTCATTACGAACTTGTTCTATTCCTTTCCACATGCATTCGTGAGTAATATCAGCAAGCCTTTTGCCCAATATATTAGGTTCTCCTACATGATACATTCTACTTGTATCTCCATACCAGCCATCTTTTATTATTGTTACATCTATATTTAGTGAGTCTCCATCCTTTAAAATCTTTTCACCAGGTATTCCATGACATACTTGGTGATTTACTGAAGTACATATTGAACCAGTAAAAGGCGTATATCCTTCTGGAGCATAACCTATAGTTGCTGATTTTACATGTAATTCTTCAGTCATATACGTAAAACATAACTTATCTAATTCCCCAGTAGTTATACCTGGCCTAATATAGGGGTGTATAAAATCAAGTATTTTTGCTGCAGCTTTACATGCAGCACGCATTTTTTCTAGATCATTAATGTTTGTAATTATTCCCATTTTAAACTTTATAGTTATCTTATTTAGTTAGTACAATATGTATGTAAAGTTATTTATTTACAACGTAATAAATATGCTAATTATATAATAATATTAATTATAATTTTTTTTACAAAATAAGCTTTATATATAAAGCTTATTTTTGCATTATACTCTACATAGATTTTTTGATTAATGTATAATTAATAAATATTTTCATAGAATATATTCTATGTAATTAATAATTATATTTGCACAACACATTATCCAGGGTGTCATTTTGATGCTTATGTGTTGTAAGAAACTAACCCTTGGAGTTTTGTATGTCTATAATGCGTGAAATGTTAGAAGCTGGTGTCCACTTTGGCCATCAAACTCGTTATTGGAATCCAAAAATGTCTCAGTATATTTTTGGACAAAGAAATAAAATACATATAATTAATTTAGAAAAAACTGTAGAAAAATATTTAGAAGCTGTTGAATTTGTAAAGAAATCTTCTGCATCTGGTTCTGTAATACTATTTGTTGGAACAAAAAGAGCAGCTCGTGAATTTATTGCTGCGGAATCCATTAGATGTGGAATGCCTTATGTTAATCATAGATGGCTTGGAGGAATGCTTACAAATTTTAAAACTGTTAAGTCTTCTATCAAGCGTCTAAAAGAAATGGAAAACATGCTTGAAAATGGCGATATAGAAAAAATGACTAAAAAGGAATCGCTTTTATTTCATCGTGAACTTGAAAAATTAAATAGAGCTATAGGTGGCATTAAGAATATAGGTGGTTTGCCTGATGTTCTATTCGTCGTTGATGTTGGTTATCATAAAATTGCTATAGCTGAAGCTAAAGCTCTTGGAATAAAAGTAGTTGGGGTTGTTGATACAAATCATTCACCTGATGGTGTTGATTATGTTATTCCTGGTAATGATGATTCAGCAAAAGCCATATCTTTTTATGTTAAGGGTATTGCTGATGCTGTACTGGATGGACGTAAAAAGAAATTAGATAATACTGTAAATGAAATTAGAGATGATTTAGAAGAATTTATAGAAGATAAGTCTTAATTTACTTTATTAATTATATTTTGAGAAATTTTATGACAAAGATTAATGCTTCCCTTGTGAAAGAGTTAAGGGAAAAAACTGATGCTCCTATGATGGAATGTAAAAAGGCTCTCATCGAATCTGAAGGTGATATTACTAGGGCTGAAGAAATATTGAGAGTAAAGTTAGGAAGCAAAGCTAGCAAGGTTGCTTCTAGATTGGCTTCTGATGGATTAATTGGAATATATACATGTATTGAAAATGGTATGAGTATAGGAGCATTAGTAGAAGTCAATTGTGAAACAGATTTTGTTGCTAAAAATTCTGATTTTATTGATTTTGTTGATAATATTGCAAGAATTATTACTAATAAAAATCCAGAAAATATTGATGCCTTGTTAAATTTACAATATAAAAATGATACTGTTGATGCTTTTAGATCAGCATTAGTAGGAAAAATTGGTGAGAATATTTCTATTCGTCGTTTTGATAGAATATGTTCTAGTAATAAGTTATCTAGTTACAATCACAATGGCAAAATTGGTGTTTTGGTTGATTTTGATGGAGAGCCTTCTCTTGGTAAAGATTTGGCCATGCATATAGCTGCTACAAGGCCTAAGGCAATTGATGAGAATGGTATTAGTCAAGAAGATCTTGCAGTTGAAAAATCTATTGCTAAAGAAAAAGCTATAAATTCTGGCAAATCTAAAGAAATAGTGGAAAAAATGATAGAAGGTTCTGTCCAGAAATTTCTTAAAGAAGTTACATTATTATCTCAACATTTTATAAAGAATGATAAGCAGACTGTTAAGCAAATGCTAAAAGAGAATAATAGTAATATTAATAATTTTATCTATTATGCTGTTGGAGAAGGTATAGAGAAAAAAGATGTTGATTTTGCAGCTGAGGTAGCGGCAATGAGATCAAATTAATATCAATTTTTTATGCTTTTGTAATTTCAATAATGTTATTGATTTTTTAAATTTAATTTAAGAATGCGGAATATATTATTATGAATAATAAGCCATACAAAAGAGTTTTATTGAAGCTTTCTGGTGAAGCTTTGATGGGAAACGATTCTTTTGGTATTAATAGATCTACTATATCAAATATAACATCAGAAATTTCTAAGGTCTTTGATTTAGGTATAGAAATAGCTATTGTTATAGGTGGTGGTAATATATTCCGTGGAGTAGCACCAGGTGCGCAAGGAATGGATAGGGCGACAGCTGATTATATGGGTATGATGGCTACAATTATGAATGCCCTTGCTTTACAAGATTCTTTAAAATGCATTGGTTTAGATGCTAGAGTACAATCTGCCTTAAATATAGATCAAGTTGTAGAGCCATATATTAGACCAAAAGCTTTGCGTTATCTTGAAGAAGGAAAAATTGTTATATTTGCAGCTGGAACGGGCAATCCATTTTTTACCACTGATACAGCTGCGGCTTTGCGTGGTGCCGAAATAGGTGCTGAAATAGTTTTAAAAGCTACTAAAGTAGATGGAATATATAGTTCTGATCCTAAAAAAGATCCATCAGCTACTAAATATTCAAATATTTGTTTTGATGAAGTGATTGTTCGTAGAATAGAAGTTATGGATGCTACAGCTTTTGCTTTGTGTCGTGATCATAATTTGCCAATAAATGTTTTTTCAATTTATAAAGAGAACGCATTGAAAAGAGTTGTTAGTGGTGAAAATGAAGGAACTTTAGTGCATATTTAAAAGGGTATTTTATGGACTTAGATAGTGTTTGCAAATCAGCTGAGATAAAAATGAGTAAATCTGTTGATATGCTTAAATCAAATTTAGCAAAAATCCGTACTGGTCGTGCTCATACAGGTATATTAGATCATATAAAAATTGATTATTATGGGTCGCCTTCTTTAATCAATAAAATAGCAAATATAAGTTTAACAGATTCGAGAACTATATCAGTTACTCCTTATGAAAAAAATATGTTTTCCAGTATTGAAAAGGCAATTAGAGAATCTGATTTGGGTTTAAATCCTATATCAATGGGTGGTAATTCAATTAAGGTACCAATGCCTCCTTTAACAGAAGAAAGACGTAAGGATTTAGTAAAAATATCAAAATCAGAAGGAGAAGAGTCTAAAATAGCTGTGCGTAATATACGTCGAGAATGTAATGAAATAGTTAAGAAAATGTTAAAAGAAAAAGAAATATCAGAGAATGATGAAAGAAGAATTCAGGATTCTATACAGAAAATTACTGATGCAAAAATATCTGAAATAGATAAAATAATAACTCAAAAAGAATCAGAGATAATGGTTATTTAATCCAAATTATTTTGATAATAAAATTCGTAAAATTTCAATTATGTCAACTAATTTATCAATACCAAAGCATGTTGCTATTGTTATGGATGGTAATGGTCGTTGGGCTAGTAGTCGCTTTTTGCCAAGAAGTTCAGGTCATTTAAAGGGAATAAAATCAGCTGTTAGTATTATTAATAAAAGTATGCAGTTAGGTACTAAGTATCTAACATTATTTGCTTTTAGTTCTGAAAATTGGAATCGTCCTCCTGAAGAAATATCTAATTTAATAAATTTATTTACTAGAACTTTAGAAAATAAAGTTGATAGATTAATTTCTGAGGGTATTTGTTTTAATGTAATAGGAGATTTAAAAGCTTTTAATTATGATTTGCAAGAATTAATTAATTATGCTGTACAAAAAACTTCTGATAATAAAAGATTTTATCTTACTGTTGCTGTAAATTATGGTGGGCGTTGGGATATTCTGCAGGCAATTAAGTTGATGTTTATTGATAAAGATAATTTCTCTTTTCAAAGAAATCTTCATGATTTAAATATAAATAATTTTAGTCATTATTTATCTATGTCTTGGGCTCCTGACCCTGATCTTCTTATTAGAACAGGAGGTGAGAAACGTATATCTAATTTTTTAATATGGCAATTAGCATATACTGAACTTTATTTTACTGATATATATTGGCCAGATTTTACTCCATTAGACTTAGAAAAAGCTTTTGAATGGTATAAAACAAGAGAAAGAAGGTTTGGTAAGATTAATAGTTAATTATTTGTAAATTTTTTAAGTGATATTGTAGTGTTAGCCAAAAGATTATTAACTGCATTTATTATGCTTTCTATATTTTTATTATCATTATCATTGGATAATAAGATCTATTTTATATCTCTATTCACATTTTGTGTTTCTATGGTTTTTTTAGAATGGATGCAATTTTTTTTAGAAAAAAAATATAACAATTATTTATATATATTTTCTTTAATTATATTTATTTTTTTAATTTTTTTCTCAGATTTTTTATTTCAAAATTTATATATTAAAAATACTAGACTATTTAAATTTTTAATATATTCTGTTGTTCTTGTATGGGTATCATTTGCGGCTATTTCAATAATTTTTTATCGTGATTTTTCTAGTTTAGAAAAGAAGTTTTGGTTATTTTTTTCTATTCCTGCTTGTTTCTCTGCTTGGTGTGCTTTTATTTTTTTTTATAAAATATATGGAGATTGGTTTATTATTTCTTTGTTGATGCCTGTATGGATACTTGATACATCAGGTTATATTTTTGGTAAATATATAGGCAGAACGAAATTAATTCCTAAAGTTAGTCCAGGAAAAACATTAGAAGGAGCTGTATTTGGAATATTTTTTTCTGTATTATTCTATATTGTAAGTAGTTCTTTTAAAGGAAGTTTTGCCAGTCTTATTTTAGAAAAATATAGCATATTTGTTTCATTGTTTTTGTTTTTTTTTCTAAGTATGATTGCTATATTAGGTGATCTTTTTGAATCTTTATTAAAACGTAATTTTGGAATAAAAGATTCTGGTTTTTTACTTCCAGGTCATGGTGGTTTTTTTGATAGGTTAGATTCTCTTATCCCTTTTATTCCGACGGCTATCATATTGTCTGGAGTGATAAATTGAGAGAGATAAGGCGGGTTTTTATATTTGGTTCGACTAGCTCAATTGGAGAAAAATCTTTAGAAGTTATTAGTATAAATAAAGATCGTTTTGAGATATTTGGTCTTAGTGCTAACAGTCAAATAGAGCGTTTAGCAAAACAAGCTATAAGTTTTAATGTAAAAGTAGTAGTAGTGCCTAATAAACAGGCAAAAGAACGTTTTTATAAATCTATACCTATTTGTTATAATTTTCCTAAAGTTTTAATAGGTAACG
Source organism: Candidatus Kinetoplastibacterium crithidii (assembly GCA_027557655.1). Classification (NCBI taxonomy): domain Bacteria; kingdom Pseudomonadati; phylum Pseudomonadota; class Betaproteobacteria; genus Candidatus Kinetoplastidibacterium; species Candidatus Kinetoplastidibacterium crithidiae. The sequence continues at coordinate 359,426 of CP064915.1, forward strand.
ATGCCTTAATAGATATAGCCTCTTCAGAATTATATGACATAGCAATAATTGCTATGTCTGGAGTAGCAGCGTTATATTCTGCATTAGAAGCAGCTAAAAATGGAAAACGTATTTTATTAGCTAATAAAGAGTTATTAGTTATTGCTGGTCATTTATTTATGGATGCTGTTTCTTTAAATAAAACAGAGATAATACCTATAGATAATGAAAATAATTCTATTTTCCAGTGTCTTCATAGAAACATTTATTTAGATAAAACAAAAAATGAATTGCCAAGTAATTATATAAATAAAATAATTCTTATGGATTATGGAGGACCTTTTAGATGTATATCTGTAGATCAGTTGGAAGATGTTGCTCCTCTTCATATTTATAAGCATCATAATTGGCAAATTAGTCAGAAAATCTCTGTTGATTCAGCAACAATGATAAATAAGGGGTTTGAAATTATACAGACTTTTTGGTTGTTTTCTATGCCAATAGAATCTATAGATATATTAATACAGCCTCAAAGTATAGTGCATTCAATGATAGAGTATTCAGATGGTTCAGTTATAGCTAATCTAAGTAAACCAAATATGGAATTACTTATATCATATGCATTGGGTTTTCCAGAAATTTTAGAAAATAATGTTGGTTTTTTAGATTTTTCCAAAGTATGTTCGTTAGATTTTTTTAAACCTGATTTAGAAAAATTTCCATGCCTTAGTCTAGCTTTTGAAGCTTTAAGTTCTGGTCCAGGTTATTGTGTAGTATTAAATGCAGCTAATGAGGTTGCTGTGGAAGGATTTTTATCAGGTCGTTTAAAATATACATGGATTCCTAGAGTAATTGAAGCCTCTTTTGAATGGTATTCAAGTAAATTATCCAAAAAGTTATTAAGTTTAGATGAAATTATTGATCTTGATATCGAAGCTCGATATTTCGCTGCTAATCTTGGGATAGAATTAGCCTAATTTTATAAATATGAAAGGTTTTTGTAATGTCTTCTATAATTAGTTTATATAAATATTGGAAATATATATTTTTTTTTATATTAATTACAATTTCAAATTTTAGTTATGCTTTTGATTCTTTTACTATAGAAGATATTAAAATAAATGGTATCACTAATGTTGATAAGGTTTGTATCATAAAAGCATTGCAGGTAAAAGCAGGTGATGTTTTTGAAGAGAAAGATATTAAACAGTCTATAAAAAAAATCTATGATTTAGGATTTTTTGAACAGGTTAGTATTGATATAGATAATAATACTATTATTCTAAATGTTGAAGAAAGACCAATAATTCATTCATTTGTTATTAATGGTATGTCAATTTTGAGTTCTAAAGATTTTTTGAAAATTTTAGAAAAATATGGGTTAGTTGTTGGAAATTATTTTAATAAGAATTTATTAGAAAAATCTGTTAATGCAATGAAGGAATGTTATGAATTAAAGAGTTTTTATAATACATACATTAAATATAGTATTAATTATTCTTCTGCAAACTTTATAGATATAGAATTTAATGTGGAAGAATCTAATATATCAAAAATCAAATCAATAAAAATAATTGGAAATGATATTTTGTCTGAAAAACAAATATTACAATTATTCCAGTCGAAATCTTCAAATTTTTTTAGCTGGTATAGTAAGTCTGATTATTTTCTTGTTGGAAAAATTGAGTATGATATTGAACAACTAATATCATATTATATGGATTTGGGTTATTTAGATTTTTCAATTGTAAAGAAGCAGTTCAATTTTTCTAAAGATAATAATGTTGATATAGTAATAGTAGTAAAAGAAGGCGAGAAATATAAAATAAACGATATAAAACTACGTGGAGACCTAAATGGTTTAGATGAACTAATAAGTGAATTATTAAAGACTAGAAAAGATGAATATGTTTCTTTAAGTACCATAAATAGTATTGTAGTTGATATAAAAGAATTTTTAGGAAATTATGGCTATGCGTTTGCACAAGTTTCTCCAACTACAAAAATAGAACATGATACACATACCGTAGATATTATTATTAATATAGATTGTGGTAAGAAAATTTATATTAATAACATAAATATTACTGGTAATAGACGTACTAGTGATTATGTTATAAGACGAGCAATAAAACAATATGAGGCATCTTTATATAATTTTGATAATGTTAATTTATCTAAAAAAAATATAGATAGATTAGGTTTTTTTGAAGAAGTAAATTTTAGCTTAAATAAGCATATGGATCATGCTGATCTAGCAGATCTAGAAGTAGAAGTTATAGATAAACATACTGGTCTTGCAAATTTTGGTATGGGTTATAGTGCCTCTGAAGGTCCAATAATATCAGCTAGTGTTAGTGAAGATAATATTTTTGGTACAGGTAATGATTTATCTCTTGATATAAATGCAAGTAAGATTGGTAAAAATATGACTATTTCCTATCATAATCCATATTTAACTAATGATGCAATAAGCGGTATATTTTCAGCTTTTTATAAAATAAATAACCCTATAAAAGGTTCTAACAAATATGAGATTAATTCTAGTGGATCTAGCATTAATATAGGATTTCCAATTACAAAAGATAATAGAGTTTTTCTAGGTTTATCTTTTGAGAAAAACAAGATATGTTTTCATAAAAATTTACCATATATTTACAATAAATTTGTAAATGAATATGGTAATAATACTAATTCTTTTATTATAAGTACAGGATGGTTTAAAGATACAAGAAATAATAATATTCTTCCTAGTTCTGGTAGTTATTCTAAATTTTCAGTAGATGTATCTACAAATGATTTGCAATATGTTGCTATTAAATGTCAAAGCCAATATTATATCGATTTTATGGATAAATATATTTTATCTTTCAATGGTGCAGTTGATTATGGTTTATCTTATGGAAAAAAATCTTATCCTACTATAAAAAATTTATATGCTGGTGGTGTCGGAACAGTTAGAGGGTACATTGGATCTTCTATAGGTCCAAAGCATGTTATTACTGGAGATTATTTAGGAGGGTCAGTAAGAATTGTAGCAAATGCTCAGGTTTATTTTCCTTTTCCTGAAATGATTAATAATGATAAAAAGATAAATTGGTTTTTATTTAGTGATATAGGCAAAATATTTAGTGATAAAGTAAAATCAAATACTTATAAAAATGATAATCTATTAATAGACAATAATGGTTATTGTTATTCTACTGGTGCTGGCTTGTCTTGGCTGTCTCCCCTTGGGTTAATGCAAATTTCTTATGCAATACCATTAAATATTTCAAGACCTGATGATATTCAAAGATTGCAATTTCATGTTGGTAGTAGTTTTTAGTTTTATAAAAAATTCTTTGTTAGTTTTAAACTAGCTCTTTAAAGGTTAAGTAATATGTTTCCCCACAACTATTTTTTCTTAAAATTTTCTATGAAAAGAAATAATCTTAAATTCATTAGTTTTATTAATTTTTTCCTTATATTTGTATTATTTTCTTCTTTTAGTTTATATGCTCAAGATTTAAAAATTGGTTTTGTTAGTACTGAGCGTATTTTAAAAGATTCTGATATAGGAAAATCTGCTCAATCTAAAATAGAATCTGAATTCACATCCATAAATCATGATTTGCATAACTTAGAATTAGAATTACGATCTCTTGTCAGTAACTTTGAAAAGGATAGCCCTATTTTGTCTGAGAATGATAAATTAAAAAAACAAAGAGATATAGAGGATTTGGATCTTGATCTTAAACGTAAGCGTCGGGTATTTCAAGAAGATTTTAATAGACGTAGAAATGAGGAGTTTTCTATTATTATTTCTAAGGCTAATGAATGTATTAAAAAATTAGCAGAAGAGGAGAATTATGACCTTATTGTTGAAGATGCAGTAGTAGTTAATCCACGTATTGATATCACAGATAAAATTATAAAAAATTTAAATAGGTAAGATTATTCATGCCTGTAATTTTAGATGAACATAATGCAATATCTATTATTAAATTGATGGAATTTATTAATACTAGAGGGATAAAATGGCATATAATTTCAAAATCTGCACATAATACTATATTTGTTAGAGGTATTTCTACTTTACGGTTAGCTTCGTCTTATGATATTAGTTTTTTACAAATTATAAATATCTAAACGATATTCATAATACTACTGATGCACATGTAGTTATTGTAGAAGAGGAGCTTTATAAATATGTGAAAAATATTCAGTGTTTTATTGTAAGTGATAATGCCTATTTATTATATACAAGAATTGCCCAATGGTTTAATAATTTTATTGTCAATAGTTGTAGTATAGAAAGAAATATTGATCATACTTCTATCATTTCTAGTAAAGTATCCATAGGTAAAAATGTTACAATAGGTTCTTATTGTGTAATAGAGGAAAATGTAGAAATAGGGGATAATAATACTATTAGTGCTTTTTCTTTTATAGGATCTGGAGTTCAAATAGGTAACAATGTTGAAATAGGAGCTAATACTACGATAGATAGAGGTTCATTAGACAATACTGTTATCTCAGATGGAGTAAAAATAGATAATCAAGTAATGATAGGACACAATGTTACTATAAATGAATCTACAGCTATTGCAGCTTGTGTAGGTATAGCAAGTTCCACTACAGTTGGAAAAAGATGCACAATAGGGAAGCTGCTATTATATCTGGTCAATATAAATATTGTAGATGATGTTCATATAGCCGTGGTGGTACAGCTGTTATCTCAAATATTACTAAAGCAGGCAGATATGCTGCTATATATCCCTATTCTAGTTATGTTAAATGGCAAAAAATGCTCCAATTATATCGCATTTAGCAAAACTAAGAAAAATGATAAGGTTCCCTCATAGTGATAATTAATTCACTCATTATTTTATTATATAATAGCATTAGAGGAACTTATAAAAATGAATTTAAATATCAAAGAAATAATGGAACGTTTGCCTCATAGATATCCTATGTTATTAGTAGATCGTGTGCTAGAAATGATACCAAGAAAATCTATAGTTGCTATAAAAAATGTTTCTATAAATGAACCTTTCTTTGAGGGCCATTTTCCTCATATACCTATTATGCCTGGGGTTTTAATTGTAGAAGCTTTAGCTCAGGCTGCAGCACTTTTTTCTTTTGTTAGCAATTCTAATGATATCGAATCTAAAAATAATACTGTTTATTATTTAGTAGGAATTGAAAATACTAGATTTAGACGTCCAGTAGTTCCAGGAGATCAGTTGCGTCTTGAGGTTTTCGCTGATCGTTTAGGAAATTCTATATCTAAATATAAAGCAAAAGCTTTGGTTGATAATCAAGTTGTGGCTCAAACAGATTTAATGTGTGCTATGCGTGCTTTAGAAAAAAAATAATGCAACAAAGTATTAAGATATACCCTACATCTATAATAGATGTAGGGTGCTGAAATTGATAGTTCTGTTGTAGTTAGTCCTTATGTAATAATAGGTTCTGGAGTTTCTATAGATTCTGGTACAATAATTGGTCATTATTGTCATATAGATGGAAATACAACTATCGGTAAAGATAATATTTTTTATCTTTTTTGTTCTATTGGTTTTTTGCCTCAAGATAAAAAATATAATGGTAAAAAAAACCTATCTGAAAATAGGTTCGCGTAATACTATTAGAGAATTTACTACTTTTAATTTAGGTACCTCACAAGGTGGATATAATACTTTAGTTGGTAATGATAATTGGATAATGGCTTATGTTCACATAGCTCATGATTGTATTGTAGGAAATAATATGACATTAGCTAATTCCGTACAATTGGGTGGTCATGTTACAGTAGGAGATTGAGTAGTAATAGGTGGTTTAAGCGGAGTTTACCAATTTTCAAAGATTGGTAAGTATACTATGATAGGAGCTAAAAGTTCTCTAAAGCAAGATGTTTCACCGTTTATTCTGTGTAGAGGAAATTCAACTCGTCCCTTTGGTATCAATTCAGAAGGATTAAAACGTAGAGATTTTGCTAAAGATGTAATTTTAGAAATTAAAAGGGCTTATATAATAATTTACCGACAAAGTCTTTCTTTACGAAAAGCTTGTCATTGTTTAAGCAGTTATAGTTATAAGAATAAAGATGCTACAGATTATATAAAATTAATTATTGATTTTTTACAAAATTCTGAACGTGGCATAATTAGATAATGAAATTACATATTGGGATAGTTACTGGAGAACCTTCAGGTGATTTATTATCTAAGCAAATTCTTGAAGGAATCAGAAATAAATATCTTAAAGAAGTAATTTATGATGGTATTGGCGGAACGGAATTATCTAGTATAGGTTTTAATTCTTGGTATTCCATGGATGAATTATCTGTTTTCGGATATTTAGATGCAATACTTGCTTTTCCTAGAATCTTTAACAATATATAAAAATGTAAAGAAAAGATGGCTTGCCAATAAACCTGATGTTTTTTAGGAATTGATTTGCCTGATTTTAATTTGAGATTAGAGTCTAGTTTAAGAAAAAATAATATAACCACCATACATTTTATAAGCCCTTCAATATGGGCATAGAGATTTGAGAGAATTAAAATGATTAAAGAGGCTGTATCTCTCATATGTTAGTAGTTTTTCCTTTTGAAGAAGAAATATATCGTAGGGAAAATATTCCTGTTACCTATGTAGGTCACCCATTAGCAAGTGTTATTCCGTTAAATCCTTCCCAAGAATCTGCTCGTAGATTTTAAATATTGATCCAAAAACTGAATTAATTGCTGTTTTACCAGGCAGCAGGGCATCTGAAATAAGTAATTTAGGTCCTGTATTTTTGCAAACAGGTAAATTGCTAAATAAAATAAGACCTAATTTGCAATTCATAGTACCAATGGTCAATGAATTAATACGTTCTGAGTTTGAAAGTTTATTGTCTTCTATTGAAATATCTAATCTTCGTTGTATTAGTAGAAGTGATTATAAAAATAACATTTTGATCAATAAACCATTATCATGTTATGCTATGAAAACTAGTAATATTGTGTTATTGTCTAGTGGTACAGCAACTTTAGAAGCAGCTCTATTTAAAATGGCCTATGGTAATATCTTATGTATTATCGCCTTTAGTTAAAAAAATCATGATATGGCAATTAGGTCAAAAGGAACTATATTTACCATGGATTTGCCTTCCTAATATTTTAATTAATAGATTTGTAGTTCTTGAATTTGTGCAAGATAATGCTACTCAAAAAAAAATTGGCTGAAGCAATTCTAAATATATTGCTAGATAAAACGTATTGCCAGTCTGTAAGCGATTGTTTTAAAAAAATGCATAAAGATTTGAAATTAGATACTCCAAAATTTGTGGCAGAAACCATTATGGAAATTGTTCGAAAAACTATGTGAGACATCTTGAATTAATATATGAGTTTAGATTTTACAGTTATTTCAGCTGGAGTAGATGAGTCTGGCCGTGGTTCATTAGCTGGTCCAGTATATGCTGCTGCAGTGATATTAGATGATAAATATCCTATAAAGGGATTAGCTGATTCCAAATTATTAAATAAGAATAAAAGAGATCAGTTATCTGTCATTATCAAAGAAAAGTCATTGTCATGGGCTATAGGTATATCTACTGTTGAAGAAATAGATAGTTTAAATATATTACAGGCTACTTTGTTAGCAATGAGAAGAGCTGTGCTAGGATTAAATAAAAAACCTAGTATTGCTTTAGTAGATGGTAATATGTCACCACATTTAGATTGTCTTGTTAAGACAATCGTTAGTGGAGACAGATTAGTACAATCCATATCTGCTGCTTCTATTCTAGCTAAAACAGAAAGAGATGTTGAAATGTTAAGATTACACTCACAATATCCTCTTTATTGTTTTGACCAGCATAAAGGTTATTGTACTTCTCAACATCTAAGATTATTGCGTTTATATGGTCCATGTATTTTTCATAGGCGAAGTTTTTCGCCAGTGAGAGAAGTTATAAGTTTATAGTATGTCTATGCTAGAGTTCTAGATAAACCTATTTCTTGTAAGACAGTAGTCGATATTTCTTCTATTGATTTTGTTGTAGTGGATAGCCATGATATTCCTTCTCTTCTCATCATTTTTTCAGATTCACTAACCTCATATCTGCATTGTTCTAGAGTAGCGTATTTGCTATTTGGACGTCTTTCATTTCTTACTTCTGATAATCTTTCTGGTAATATAGATAATCCAAATAGCTTTGATTTAAATGGAACAATAGTAGCAGGTAATGTATTTCTTTCAAAATCATCTGGAGTTAAAGGAAAATTAGCTGCTTTTATTGCATATTGCATTGCAAGATATAGACTAGTTGGTGTTTTACCACAACGAGAGACTCCTATAAGGATGACATCTGCTTTATTTAGTTGGTTAACAAATTGACCATCATCATGAGACAGGCTAAAATTAATTGCATCTATACGGTTTCTATATTTTTCAGAATCTGAAACCATATGTGATCTTCCTATAGAATTATTTGCTTTATGACCAATTGCTTGTTCTATATGGTTTATAAATGTTCCAAATAAATCTATAAATATGCAGTTAGCAGTTTTTAGTAAATTCATTATATCTATATTTACTAATGTACTAAAAATAATTGGTGGATATCCAGTTTCATTCGCAGTGTTATTGATTTTGACTACAGCTTCTTTGGCTTTTTCTATGGAACAAATAAATGGTAAATGTATTTCTTTAAATCTTACTTGATCAAATTGAGAAAGAACTGCATTACTAAAAGTTTCTACTGTAATTCCAGTTCCGTCTGATACCAAATATACAGTTCTTTCTGCTAGTAATTGATTATTCATATATTAATCCTTTTTCTTAAATTAATTTTGTTTATTAATGATAAATTGTATAATCTTAAAGAGTGTATTATCCATTTTTTTGAATAATTTGATCAATACATTATTTTCGAGTGTATTTATCAAATTGTTTTTTTATTTTTATAAAGGATAGTAATATGTCTTATGTAGTTAGTTTTGAAAAGCTACGAATGTCTGATGTTGATTCTGTGGGTGGCAAAAATGCATCTCTCGGTGAGATGATTAGTCAATTATCCAATGCTGGTGTTAGAGTTCCAGGTGGATTTGCTACAACAGCTCAAGCATTTCGTGATTTTTTACATTATTCTGATTTAGATATAAAAATAGCTAATAGATTAGCGAGTTTAAATCCTGATGATATACAAGAGTTATCTATTGTTGGAGCAGAAATTAGACAATGGATAATGAATGCCCCTTTTTCAGAAAAACTTGAGAAAGAAATTAGGGATGCTTTTTCTATTCTAGATATTGATGGTAATAGTTCATTTGCTGTTAGATCTTCCGCGACAGCAGAAGATCTACCTGATGCTTCTTTTGCAGGACAACAAGAAACATACCTTAATGTTTCTGGTATAGAAAATATTTTAGATAAGATAAGACATGTTTTTGCTTCTCTATACAATGATAGGGCTATTTCTTATAGAGTTCATAAAGGGTATCACAATACTGAAGTAGCTTTATCAGCTGGTATACAAAGAATGGTAAGATCTGATAAAGGTAGTGCTGGTGTTATGTTTACAATAGATACAGAATCTGGGTTTCCAGATGTTGTATTTATTACATCTTCATATGGCTTAGGAGAAACGGTAGTACAGGGTGCTGTAAATCCAGATGAATTTTATGTTTTTAAACCTACTCTTTCTAAGGGGTATGATGCGATAATAAGTCGTCGTATTGGATCTAAACTTATTAAAATGGAATTTAATGAAGATCATAGTTCAGATGAAGCAGTCAAGACAGTTAATGTTGATTTATCAGATCGTAATAAATATTCATTGAATGACTCTGAAGTATTAGAACTAGCAAAATACGCTATGATTATAGAAAACCATTATGGACGCCCTATGGATATAGAATGGGGTAAAGATGGTATAGATGGTAAGCTGTATATACTGCAGGCACGTCCAGAAACTGTAAAATCACAACAAAATCATAAGGAAGTTCAACAAAGATATAAGTTGAAGGCCAGCGGAACTGTTCTCATAACTGGTAGATCTATAGGTCAAAAAATTGGCTCTGGACCTGTTAGAATTGTTGCAGATACATCTGAAATTAATAGAGTAAAACCAGGAGATATTTTGGTAACTGATATGACAGATCCTAATTGGGAACCTGTTATGAAAAAAGCATCTGCTATAGTTACTAATAGGGGAGGGAGAACTTGTCATGCAGCTATAATCGCCAGAGAACTTGGAATTCCTGCAGTTGTTGGTTGTGGTGATGCTACAAGTGTTTTAGTAGAGGAGCAGTATGTGACAGTATCTTGTTCTGAAGGAGATGAAGGTAGAGTCTATAGCGGAATTATAGAAACAGAAATAGAGGATGTTCATCGTGGTGAAATGCCAGAAATAGATATTAAAATTATGATGAATGTTGGTAATCCGCAACTTGCTTTTGATTTTTCACAATTACCAAATTCTGGTGTTGGTTTAGCACGTTTAGAGTTTATTATTAATAATAATATAGGGGTGCATCCTAAAGCAGTATTAGAATATCCAAATATTGATCTCAATTTAAAAAAGGCAGTTGAATCTGCAGCACGTGGTTATGTTAGCCCGCGTTCATTCTTTGTAGAAAAGATGTCTGAAGGAATATCTACAATAGCTGCTGCATTTTGGCCAAAACCAGTAATAGTGCGGTTATCTGATTTTAAATCTAATGAATATAGAAAATTAATTGGAGGTTCTAGGTTCGAGCCAGAAGAAGAAAACCCAATGCTAGGATTTAGAGGGGCATCAAGATATATTTCTAAAGATTTTAGCGAATGTTTTCGTATGGAATGTGATGCCTTTAAAAAAGTTCGTAATGAAATGGGTTTAACTAATGTTGAAATCATGGTTCCTTTTGTTAGAACTATTTCTCAAGCTAAGAAAGTTATTGATTTATTGTCAGAACATGGTTTGAGAAGAGGAGAAAATGGTCTTAGAATTATAATGATGTGTGAAGTTCCTAGTAATGCAATTCTTGCAAAAGAATTTTTGCAATATTTTGATGGGTTTTCTATTGGATCAAATGATATGACTCAATTAACATTAGGTCTTGATAGAGACTCTGGAATGGAACTTTTAGCAGCAGATTTTGATGAAAGAGATCCAGCCGTAAAGTTTATGTTACAAAGAGCAATAAAGGCTTGTTTAGATGAAAATAAATACATAGGTATTTGTGGCCAAGGACCTAGTGACCATCCTGATTTTGCTAAATGGTTACATAAGGAAGGAATTATATCAATTTCCTTGAATCCAGATACAGTAGTAGATACTTGGAAACGTTTGGCTGACTAATATTTTTACAAATCATTGTTTTCATATGTTTCAAAAATTATGTTTGATCATGTGAAAACAATGATTTCTAATCTTTGTTTTGCGAATAGGTTTTTAATTTACTTTTTAAAAATCTTTCTTGTTCTTTTTTATATTCTTTTTCTTTGGAATCATTACGTTTGTCGTACATTTTTTTACCTTTACACAAAGCTATATCTAGTTTAATTAAGTTATTTTTATAATGTAAATTTAGTGGAATTAAAGTAAATCCTTTTTGATCAACCTTCCCAATTAGTTTTTTAATCTCATTTTTATTAAGCAATAATTTTCTTGTTCTATAAGGATCAGGAGTTATATGATTAGAAATAGTTTTCAATGGACTTATATGCATTCCAATTATATATATTTCTCCGTTTTTTATAACTATATATCCTTCTTTTATGCTTACATTTTTACTTCTAATTGCTTTAACTTCCCATCCTTGTAATATAATTCCAGCTTCAAATTTATCTTCTATAAAATAATCATGGTAAGCTTTTCTATTTTCTGTTATTTTCATATAAATTATTGATAATTGTTGTCTTTAATTCTTAAATTATATTTTTATGATTTGTATTAATTATATATAAGAACTATAATTGTTTATTAGTTCTTATATATAATTAATATTATATGCCTCTAGTTTTAAAATTATTTATTTTTTAGTTTTAAAAAATAGTGAATTTTCTATGTCAGATAATCTTATTAATCAAAATATTAATATTACCATAGTGTATATTGATGAATCAGGTTCTTTGTACAATGAAGAAATTATTATGTCAAAAGGATCTACGATAAAAGATGCCTTATATACTTCTAAACATATATTGAATATCAAAGATATTGATTATTTATCAGATAATACAGGAGTATTTGGTAAATTAAAAAAAATAGATAGTGAGTTATATGATAATGATAGAGTGGAAGTATATAGAAAATTATTATGTGATCCTAGAGATTCTAGATTAAGAAGGTTGACAAAACAAAAAAGTAAAAAATTGTTATAATTGATTAGGTTAATTTAGTATATTATTTTATGCCAGCAAAAGAACATCACAAAATTTTTAGATCAGCTTGGTTAAGAGCATCTGTATTAGGAGCTAATGATGGTATTATTTCTACTTCTAGTTTAATAATAGGTATAGCATCAACTAGTTATGATTATTTTACAATTATTAGTGCAGGAATAGTAGGATTAATTGCAGGATCTTTATCTATGGCTGTTGGTGAATATGTATCAGTACAATCTCAAGCAGATATAGAAAATGCTGATTTACAGATGGAGCAATATTCGCTAAAAAAAAACCATGAAGAAGAGTTGGAAGAATTAATATCAATATATGTTGATAGGGGTGTGTCATATGAGCTGGCTACTCAAGTAGCAAGCCAATTAACAGATCATAATGCTTTAGATGCTCATGCTAGAGATGAATTAGGTATATTAATACATAATAGAGCCCGTCCATTACAGGCTGCTTTTGCTTCATCCATATCATTTGCCTTAGGGTCTATACTTCCAATAATGATTTCTGTTATAGTCCCGATAGCATTTCTGATTCCATCAATTATAGTTGGTTCTGTTATCTGTTTAGCTGTTTTAGGGGCTATTTCTGCTATAACAGGAGGTGCAAAAGTTTGGCCAGCTGTAAGAAGAATTTCTATATTAGGCGCTATATCTATGATAATTGCATCTTTTGCTGGAAGCATCTTTGAATTTATTTTATAAAAATTTGTGAAATATTTTGCAAGTCAAAATTTTGACTTGGGTATTTTATATATAGTTCTATATTTTTATTATGAAAATTGATATCTAATTCCAATAGAATGAATATTTTGTTATCTAAAGTTACATGATCTATAATACGTCCGCATTCTATTGAATTATCTTTATTAAAAACATCATGTCCTATCAAATTTTTATCTATTATAGAATCATTTAAATAGCAGAAACCAAGAGTCATTCTATATTTTATTTTATTTTTATAGTGTATTCTTGCAATAACTTCTTGTCCAGGATAACAACCTTTATTAAAGCTAATCGCTCCTATTAAATCTAAATTAATGCTTTGTGCTATAAATAAATTACTATTTTGTATTCCAATAAATGGAAGATTACTGCAGAAATCATTATAGTGCCAAATATTTTGATATAAAACTTCTGTTTTTTTTATTTGAAAAATATCACTTCTGATTAATTTATTACAACTAATATTATTAGTAATTAGCCAAAATCTATTAATATCATTATTGTTAGAAGGTGCAGAAATCCAAGTTCCAAATTCATTATAGGAAATCTCAAATTCTTTATGATTTAAATGAATAGAATTTTTTTCTTCAAATATAGTCCTATCATTTATTGCAAAATAAATTCCTAATAGTTCTTGTTTATGAATTTTTATAGCAACATCAGATTTTAGTATAAATAATTGTAATCTTTTAATAAAATATTGGACAATATCATTTTTTATGATGCAGTAAATATTTTTATTATTTTTATCAAATTCTTTCCATAGTATGGTAGTAAATAAAACTTTTCCATTATGAGAACAATACCCAGAAAAGCAAGCTTTATCTTTTGATAAATTTATAATATCTTGAGTGTATTGTCTTTGTAAAAAAGATTCACTATCTTTACCAGTGATATTGATAATACTAAAATTATTTAAATTTGTGTAAAACGAAAAATCTGTTTTCATGGTTTTTTTATATTGATAACTTCATGATAGTTAAATATTGAAAAATATAGTTAATTTATCAAGAAATTTTTATAATAGGATCAAAGATTGTTTACAAATAAAATTAAAAAACTTATCTATTTGCTATTTATAATTGTAACATTTGTTTTTTATTTTTTATTTATGTTATTTATCTTATGGACTAAGAAACCAATATCATCTTCTAAAAACGACAATGTTAGAATTATCATTAAAAATGGCTATACAACTAAAAAGGTAGCTAAGCTAATTAATGAAAAATTCAATATAAATGTTAGAAATTTTGTTTGGATGACATATATTTATAATAATGATAAATCTTTTAAAGCCGGAGAATATAAATTATCAAGTATTGATACTCCTTTTAATATCATGAATAATTTTGTATTAGGCAAATGCTGCTATAATCAGATAACTTTTTTAGAAGGTTGGAATTTTAATCAATTTCGTGAAACATTAGAGAGTAATATATATGTCAGGAAAACTATAACTAACATTAGTGACTCTGATTTAATGAAATTATTAGGATCTCAAATACTAATACCTGAAGGATTATTTCATCCAGATACATATTTTATATCTTTTGATACTACAGATTTTGATATCTTAAAGATGGCATATGAAAAATCAAATGAAATTGTTAGTAAATTATGGAAAGAAAGAAAAGTTAGTACAACTATAAATACTCCTTATGAAGCTATTATTCTGGCTTCTATTATAGAGAAAGAAGCAAGTAATTATATGGAAAAAGCAACTATTAGTGGGGTACTGAATAATAGATTAAAGTTAGGTATGCGTTTACAGTCAGATCCTACAGTTATATATGGTATTGGTAAGAATTTTTCAGGAAAAATCAGTAAATTTGATTTAAAAAAAGATACTCCATGGAATACATACACTAGATATGGCTTACCTAGATCTCCAATTTCATCAGTTAGTGAATCTTCTTTATGGGCTGCTTTAAATCCAGAATTGCATAATTATATATATTATGTAGCTAGAGGTGATGGAACTACAGTTTTCTCCATAAATTATGAATCTCATAATAGTAAAGTAAAAGAATATTTATTGAAGTCAAAGGAAAATAAATGATTATTCCTGGAAAATTTATAACATTTGATGGGATAGATGGAGCTGGTAAGAGTACTCAAGCTTATTTATTATCTACTTATTTAAAGTCTAAGGGTATTGATTTAATCCTTACTAGAGAGCCTGGAGGAACTAAATTAGGAGAAAAAATAAGGGACTTAATTCTGAGTATCGATATGTTTGTTGAAACAGAAACATTATTATTATTTGCAGCTCGTTTCGAGCATTTTAAAACAATTATAGAGCCATCTTTATTGAGTGGAAAATGGGTTATATGTGACAGATTTATCGATGCTACCTATGCATATCAAGGTTATGGTAAAAAGTTAGATTCAAATCTAATTAAGGACCTAGAATCTTGGGTGAACTTTTCTTTTAAACCAGACATAACTTTTTTATTTGATATTTCTTTTGAGCTTATGAATACAAGATTTGCAAATAATAAAAAATTAGATAAATTTGAAAAAGAAGATAAATTATTTTTTGATAATACAAGGAAAGGTTATATACAAAGAGCTGAAATGGATAGTAACAGAATTAAAATTATAGATGCAACAAATTCTATTGATGATATACAAACAGAAATAATTAATTACATTAATTTTGATAAAAAACTATGATTGAAAATTCGTTCTTTCCTTGGCAAATAGAAATCGCAGATAAATACTTGGGAAAATCTGATAAAATACATCATGCAATTATTTTATATGGCTTAAAAGGTATAGGTAAATTTGAATTTTCTACTGCATTTGCTGCTTCTTTTTTATGTGAAAATCATGATAGTAAATTTGCTTGTAAAAAATGTATTTCTTGCAATCTAATAGAAAAAAATAATCATCCTGATTTTAAGTTATTAATTCCAAATTCAATAGCTGATGAAAAAAAAATTAGTATGTCTTTTGATGAAAAGAAGAATACTTCGTATTCTTCTAATGAAATCCGTGTAAATCAAATAAGAGATATAATTCCATGGGTTAATATCAAGTCATATCGTAATAATAAAAAGATTGTTGTTATATATAAGGCTGATTATTTAAATACTATTTCTTCCAATGCTTTATTAAAAATGTTAGAAGAACCTAGTGATGATATTTTTTTTCTTATAGTATCTGATTGTCTGGATAAATTGTTACCAACAATAGTATCTCGTTGTCAAATTTTGCATTTACCAATTCCTGATTATCAAATTGCTTTAAGTTGGCTTAAAAATAATAATGTAGATAATTCTAATCATTGGTTAAGTTTTTCTAGTAATGCTCCAATAGATGCATTGCATTATAGTATGAGAAGAAAAAATCCTTGTCCATCTTGGGTATATAATTTTTTAGAATTGTTATCTAATAATTTAGATGTTAATGTTTTTTCAATGCTAGATAGTTATCCTGATGATATTTTTATCAATGAATTAATTGATATTTTTCAGAAATTATTTTTTGATTTAATTTTAGTTTCATATAAATTTTATCCCAAATATTTTATTGATATGAAAAATATTTTAGATAAATTAAGTATTAGATCAACTACCGCTATTTTAATAAATAATTTTATTTGGTTAAATAGGAAAAAGAAGTTATCTGATCAGCAAGTTAATAAAAAAATTTTTTTAAATAGTATTTTAAATAAAGTAATCGTATCTTTTACATAATAAAGGATTTCATAATGTTTGTAGATTCACACTGTCATTTAGATTTGCAAGAATTTGATAAAGACATAGATCTTATAATGGAACAAATGTCTAATGCAAGAGTTGATTACGCTTTGGTTGCTGGTATAGATAAAAAAAATTTTAATAATATATTAAAATTAATATCAAATTATGATAATTTATATGCTTCTGTAGGAATGCATCCTGAATGTTCAAATAATGAAGATTTTTCCATAGAAGAGCTATGTTTCTTAGCAAAACATAACAAGAAAATAGTTGCAATAGGAGAAACAGGTTTAGATTATCATAGAAATGATTATAAATGTTTAGATTGGCAAAGAAATCGTTTTCGCAAACATATAAGAGCGGCAAAGATATCTATGCTACCTCTAATAATACATACTAGATCTTCAATTGTAGATGTATTAAATATTTTAAAAGAAGAGGGTGCTAGTGATGTTGGTGGTGTAATGCATTGTTTTACTGAGAACTGGGATGCAGCAAAATTAGCAATGAATTTAAATTTTTATATATCTATATCTGGAATAGTAACTTTTAAAAATGCTAGAATAGTTCATGAATTAGCGAAAAAAGTTCCTTTAGATAGGATTCTTATAGAGACAGATTCACCGTATTTATCGCCAGAGCCATATAGAGGAAAAATTAATAATCCCGCAAATGTTATTTATGTAGCCAATAAAATAGCAGAATTACGTAAGATCACAGTTGAGGAGGTTGCTTATGCATCAAAAAGAAACTTTTTTTCTTTATTTACAAAAATAGGTTTGTAATATTTAAGGAACTATATTTATCCAAGATTCTGTTGAGAATTTTTCTCTAGATATTTTTTTTGCTAAATTTATAGTTTTTTTGTCTAATTCAATTTTTTCAACGTGACACATTTTAGAAAAGTGGTTTATCATATTTTTAATAAACTCTAATCTGGATAATCCTGTACTAGTAAGAGTAGTATTATCTACTCTTTTATTTGCACTTTCTATGCCTTTATCAGATATTTTTTCTTTGCTAATACGTAATACTTTTGCCATTTTTTCCTGATCTATAGAGTAAGCTATAGTAGTATGATGAAGTATTGCTTTAGATAATCTTGCTTGAGCTGATCCTCCTATTTTTTTCCCATTTTCTGATTCTATGTCATTTAGTGGTTTATATTTTACGGGCACACCTAATTCCCTAAAAGAGTCTACTACCCAGCTGTCTAGAAACTTATACGATTCTTGAAATGTTAAATCTAAAATTAATTCTTTAGGAATGCTAAGAGAATATGTAATAGTATTTCCTGGTTCTATAAACATAGCACCACCACCGGTTATTCTTCTCACTATTTTTAAATTATATTTATCAGCATATAGTTTATTCACTTCATTTTTTACCGATTGAAATCGTCCCAACACAACAGCAGATGAATCCCATTCCCATATTCTTAGAGTAGGTAATCTTATGCCTAGATTAACTTCTTCTGTAATTTGTTGATCCAAAGCCATATGTACATTTGGCTCTTGATGAGCACCGTATATCAATTGCCATCTATAATCATTCCATTTTCTTATAGACATAATAAAGCCCTTTTTATTGTCATTACAATATCTGTAGTTGAGAATCCTATAAATTCTGTATTTTCAGGTAAATTTCTTTCTATTATTTTTTTTATAACTTCATCATTTGAGTCAATTGGTAAACCATTTAGAGATTCATTCATAATATTTAATGCTTCAGATGGCTCAAGAAAAAAATCGCCGCTGATTTGTACGTCATATATTGTATTGTTCTTATAATTAATTTCAAAATCTATCATTACTAATTTATTTCCAGGTGCTTTATATTCTCCATGCATTTTATATTAATTTCCTTAAGTAATTATTTATTTGTATAGGATTAAATATTGTAATACTTTACATAATATATATTATGCGTATATTTATTTTATTCCCATTCTATGGTGGATGGAGGTTTATTAGAGATATCATAAACTACTCTATTAATGCCAGGAACTTCATTAATGATTCTAGAAGAAATTCTTGATAATAAAGGTGTAGGTATATCTGACCAATTTGCAGTCATGAAGTCTGAAGTATCTACTGATCTTAATGCTATAACATATTCATATGTACGTCCATCACCCATAACTCCTACAGATTTAATAGGTAAAAATACGGCAAAAGCTTGAGAAACAGAATCATACCAACTTTTATTGGTTAGAGTATTTTTATTATTTTTTAGTTCTTCTATAAAAATATTATCGGCACTTTGTAAAATACTGATAAATTCTTTTTTAATTTCTCCTATTATTCTAACAGCTAAACCAGGCCCAGGAAAAGGATGGCGACATATCATATCATATGGAATTCCAAGTTCTATTCCTATCTTTCTTACTTCATCTTTAAAAAGATATTTTAATGGTTCTAATAAAGAAAGTTTCATTTTTTCAGGAAGACCTCCAACATTATGATGAGATTTTATAATATTAGATATGCCATTTTTCCCTTTTGAAGACTCTATTACATCTGGATATATAGTTCCTTGAGCGAGCCACTTCACATTTCCAATTTTTTCAGCTTCTTCTTGAAAAACATTAATAAATTCATTTCCTATTATTTTTCTTTTCTTTTCAGGATCAGTAACACCATTTAATCTTTTTAAGAATAAATTTGAAGCATCACAATAAATAACATTTATATCCAGTGAGGAAAACATTGCTTTTACTTGCTCTTTCTCATTTAATCTCATCAATCCATGATCTACAAATATACAAGTTAATTTTTTTCCAATTGCTTTATTTATTAAGGCAGCAGCAACAGATGAATCTACTCCACCAGATAGCCCGAGTATTACTTTATCATTACCAACTTTAGATTTAATGTCTATAATTGCTCTTTCAATATAATTTGGCATATCCCAGTTATAGTCGCAATTACAAATATTTATTACAAATGTTTCAAGAATTTTTTTACCAAATTCAGTATGAGTAACTTCTGGGTGAAATTGTAATGCATATAATTTCTTTTCATTGTTCTCCATTCCAGCAATTGCAGAATTTGTATGTGCAATTTTTTTAAAGCCATCTGGTAACTTCGTCACTGTATCACCATGACTCATCCAAACTTTTAAAGAGCTATTATGATTAGCTTTTTGAATATCACCTAATAATTTACTCGTATTCGATATTATAATTTCAGCATTCCCATATTCTCTATTTGTTGAAATACTTACTTCTCCTCCTAACTGAGCAGCCATAGATTGCATGCCATAACAAATGCCGAGAACAGGAATACCTAATTCAAATACATATTTTTTAACTTTATTAGGTAATTCTTTATTAATTGATTCATGACTACCAGATATTATAATTCCAGCTAATCCCTGCTTTATTTGTTCAATTAAAGCATTTTTTTCTACATAACTATGATCAATTACTGTTGTGTATACACCTATTTCTCTTATCCTACGAGCAATCAGTTGAGTAACTTGAGAACCACAGTCAACAATTAGTATGTTTTTATTCATAAATTATTCTGACCTATAATTGGGAGCTTCTTTGGTTATATGTACATCATGAACATGTGATTCACTAACCCCAGCGGAAGTAATTTCGACAAACTCGGTTTTAGTTCGTAAATCATTTATTGTTGCACATCCACAATAACCCATGGCAGCTCTTAAGCCACCTATTAATTGATATATTATCGATATTACACTACCTTTGTAAGGTACTCTTCCTTCTACTCCCTCTGGAACCAATTTATCAGCTGTTTTGTAATGTCCTTGGAAATATCTATCAGCCGACCCTTTTTCCATGGCTCCAATACTTCCCATACCTCTATATGATTTATAGGTTCTTCCCTGAAATAAACTTTCTTCTCCAGGAGCTTCTGATGTTCCAGCAAAAATACTTCCCATCATACAGGAATGAGCACCAGCTGCTATAGCTTTAGCAATATCACCAGAGTATCTGATACCCCCATCGGCTATTACAGCAACATCTGTATTATTTAAAGCTTTTGCAACTTCGCTTATGGCTGTTATTTGAGGGACACCAACACCGGAAATGATTCTAGTTGTGCATATAGAACCTGGACCTATACCTACCTTTACTCCGTCAACTCCATGTTCTGCTAATACCTTAGCTGCTTTTGCAGTAGCAATATTACCTCCTATAATATCAATCTGAGGGTAACTTGATTTTATGCTACTTATAGTTTTTAATACCCCTAGAGAATGACCATGAGCAGTATCTACAACTATAACATCAACACCAGCGCGAACTAATTTTTCAACACGTTCTATTGTTTCGTTACCTATTCCTACAGCTGCTCCCACTCTTAATTGACCACGAGAATCTTTATTAGCTGTTGGATGCTCTGTATTTTTTACTATATCTTTAACAGTAGCCAAGCCCCGTAATTCAAAATCAGAATTTACTATAAGAACTCTTTCTAATCTATGCTTATGCATTAAAGCTTGTGCATCCAATAAAGTTGCACCCTCCTCCATTACCACTAAACGTTCTTTAGGAGTCATGATGTTTTTTAATGGTTGATTCAAATTAGTTTCAAAACGCAAGTCTCTATTAGTTATGATTCCTACAACTTTACCATTTGCAACAACTGGTAAACCAGAAATTCCAAATTTTCGTTGTAAATTTATGGCTTCTGAAACATTCATTTCTGGTGTTACAGTTATAGGATCTATAACAATTCCAAATTCATGCCTTTTGACTTTTGATACTTCATGAGCTTGTTGATCAGGAGTAAGATTCTTATGTATTATTCCAATTCCCCCCTCCTGTGCTAGGGCAATTGCTAATCTAGATTCCGTTACTGTATCCATTGCGGCTGATACAAAAGGTGTTTTTAGTTCAATATTTTTTGTAAGTTTTGTTATAAGAGAAGTGTTTTTAGGTAAAATTTCTGAATATGCAGGAACTAACAACACATCGTCAAATGTGAAAGCCTTTTTCAAAGTAAGCATTGTTAATATCTAATAATTTTATATGAAACATCTATTATACTTTTTTTATAAAAATAAATAATGGTGTTTTGTTAGATAAGCAACATAATTATAATTATTATTTAACAATATTTCATAAAAAAATAGTATTAGAGTTACCAGAAAGCAACCCTAATACTATTATCAGGTTTTATTATTGATACCCTATTTTAACAACATTTAATGTTTCCATTGGCACCATATTTAGAATCTTGGCATGCCTTAAAAAAATCTTCATAACTTAATGGAGATTTATCAGGATGATTTTTTTTCATGTGGTTAATATATTGATCATAGTCTTGTATACCCACCATTAATCTAAGTGTTTGACCTAGATATTTGCTAGCTACAGAAGCTTTTTTGTTTAACATGCTAAATATCATTTTAAAACCCATCCTATAAAAACTATATGCTTAAACAGCATTAAAATCTGATTCGATGCAAGTAGGTTTTGGATTTTTTCTAGCTGCAAATATAGAACGAATTCCATATAAAGCTATGCCTAATACAACAAACATGAATAATGAACATAGAGATGCATTTATATAGTCATTTTTTATGACCATTTGCATTTCAGATATTGTTTTTGCTGGAGAAAGAATAAGTCCCTGTTTAATAGCATCCTTATACATGTTGGCATGTGCTATAAATCCGATATTTGGATTGTTATCAAATAATTTATGATAAGAGGCTGAAAAAGTACATATTAATAACCATATAGTCGGTATTATTGTAACCCATGCATACTTATCTCTTTTCATCTTGAATAATACTACTGTGCTTAGTATTAGTGCTATGGCAGCTAACATTTGATTTGCCATTCCAAATAGAGGCCATAGTGTATTTATACCTCCTAAAGGATCTACTACTCCTTGGTATAGAAAGTATCCCCAGGCAGCTACACACATGCTAGTAGCAATAATACTTGATGCTAATGAATCTATACGTTTAAAAGAAGGTATGAATGCTCCTATAAGATCCTGAAGCATAAATCTACCTGCTCTAGTTCCTGCATCTACAGCTGTTAATATAAAAAGAGCTTCAAATAATATGGCAAAATGATACCAAAAACCCATCATTCCTGAACCACCAACTACTTGATGAAATATATGGGCCATACATACAGCTAATGTTGGAGCTCCTCCAACACGAGAAATAATACTACTTTCTCCAACTTCATCAGCTACTCTTATTAAATCTTCTGGTGTTATAACAAACCCCCAACTTGAAACCACACTAGCTACTTCTTCTGGAGTTGTTCCTATCAATGCCGCTGGACTATTCATAGCGTAATAAATACCTGGATCTATTATGCTTGCAGCTATTAATGCCATAATAGCTACGAATGATTCCATCAACATACTACCATAACCTATATATCTAGTCTGAATTTCATTCTCTATAAGTTTAGGTGTTGTTCCTGAAGCAATAAGAGCATGAAATCCCGATACAGCTCCACATGCTATTGTTATAAAAAGAAATGGAAAAAGTTGCCCAGACCATACAGGACCATTTCCATCTGCAAATTGAGTAACTATTGAAGGCATTTTTATTGTTGGAGCAACTATTATTATACCAACTGCTAAACCTATTATAGTTCCTATTTTTAAAAAAGTAGATAAGTAATCACGAGGTGCTAATAGTAGCCATACAGGTAATACAGATGCTATAAATCCATAACCTATTAAGATCCAGGTTAATTTTTTTCCATCTAAATCAAATAGAAATAATAATATATCATTATTAACAGCTTCTTGACCAAAAACGATAGCTGCCATTAGCAATACAAAACCAATAATAGATATCTCGCCTATTCTGCCTGGTCTTAAATACCTTAGATAAACACCCATGAAAATAGCTATTGGAACTGTTGCCGCAACAGTAAATGTTCCCCATGGAGAATGTGTTAATGCTTTTACAACAATTAAGGCAAGAACTGCTAATATAATTACCATTATCATGAAAGTGCCAAATAATGCTAATAAGCCAGGAGCATCTCCTAGTTCTGATTTTATTATATCTCCAAGAGACCTTCCATCTCTTCTAGTTGAAATAAACAATACAACAAAATCTTGAACAGCTCCTACAAAAACTACTCCAGCTAAAATCCATAACATTCCTGGTAAATAACCAATTTGTGCAGCTAAAACTGGACCAACTAGGGGGCCAGCACCTGCTATAGCTGCAAAATGATGGCCAAATAACACATGTTTATTTGTTGGGACATAATCAATTCCATCATTATGTTTCCAAGCTGGTGTTATTCGTTTAGCATTTAGTTGGAAAACTTTATTTGCTATAAATCTACTATAATAACGATATGCTATAAGGTATACACAAATTGAGGCGACTAGAATCCATAAAGCATTTATGCTTTCTCCCCGATTTAAAGCGATAAAACCAAGAGCAAAAGCTCCGATAATTGATATTAATATCCATATTAGGTGCTGACGACAGCTCCTAGTACTACTTTGCATAATAAGTAACTCCTCTCGTATGAAGTGATTTACGAGCCCGTAATAATTTGAGAATAATAATTCACTAAATACTATTTTTAGAATCTAAATGAAAAAAAATAGCTATAACCCATAATTTCAGCTATGTATGCTGATTTAGCTATATGTCTTTATCTGTTAATTTATGATATTAAATAATCATATAACTACTAAAATGATAATTTGATAATAATTATATTTTTATTAAATATAATTACTTAACATATTATTGCTACCCCCTAAAAACTTATAGTAAATAACGAGCAATTATATGGCACTGTGAACTTGATTGCACGGTTTTTTTAATTTGTTTTCTTGTTGTAGGAAAATAAATTTATCTTTGTATGTATGTATTATACAATTGTTTGAATATTTTAGGATCATTTAATTATTTGTATTCTATTTATAATATTGTGTTAAAAATAATTAATATATAAAACTATACTGTATTATGCGAATTAAAAATATTTTTTTATTAATAGCCCAATTTCTACTGCCTCATCACCTTTTTTCTAAAATTTTTTTCTTTGTTGCAAATAGTCGAGTGGTTTGGTTTAAAAATTGGATAATACGCAGCTTTATAAAAAAATATGATATCGATTTAACAGATTGTAATATAAAAAAATATTATGATTATACTTGTTTCAATGATTTTTTTACACGTTCTATAAAAATACAAAATAGATTATTAGATAAAAAAAATAATCTTAATTCAATACTATCTCCAGCAGATGGTTTTATTAGTCAATTTGGCAAGATATATAATAATTCAATTATTCAAGCTAAAAATCACAACTATAGCATAGTTAATCTTTTAGGAAATGATTTGCTAGACTCAGATCAATTTACTGATGGTAATTTTATAAATATATATTTATCACCGAAAAATTATCATCGTGTTCACATGCCAGTTAATGCGACATTAATAAAAATTAAATATATACCTGGTAAGCTATTTTCTGTTAATCCAGTAATAGTCAAACATATTCCTAATTTATTTGCACGAAATGAAAGAGTTGTTTGTTTATTTGATAGCATAAATGGTCCTATGGCTATAGTATTAGTTGGTTCTATGATAGTATCTTCTATTGAAACTGTATGGACGGGTTTAGTTAAAAATAAGTATTTATTTGCTAAACCATTTATATTTGATATACAAGATTTAATCAAACCTCTTTTTCTAAATAAAGGAGATGAGATGGCTAGGTTCAAATTAGGATCTACTGTAATAGTTCTATTTGGACCAAATGTAAGATGGAATTACTCTCTTTCTAAAAAACAGGAAGTTTTATTTGGTCAAGAAATAGGTAATTTTATTTTTTAATTATTATTAGTATTAAGTTTGAGATTTTTATGAAATGTTACTGTCTTAATAATTTTTTATCATCTCTACAAGAAAAGGATATAGACTTGCCTATTCCTCATAAAAATCAGGTGTTGTTAAAAGTAAAAGCATCTGGAATATGTCATAGTGATATACATTTATGTAATGGTTATTATGATATGGGTATGGGTAAAAGGTTTGAATTAAAGGACAGAGGGATTGAGTTACCTTTAGTTTTGGGTCATGAAATAGTTGGGAATGTTATTGCCAAGGGAGAAGAGGTCCAGGAAATAACAATAGGGGATAATTATATAGTATATCCATGGATAGGTTGTGGAATTTGCGAAAGTTGTAAAGCATCAAATGAAAATTATTGTTTAAATCCTCAATATCTTGGTATAAATAAACCAGGAGGATTTGCAGAATATGTTCTAGTTCCAGATCAGAAGTATCTTGTAAACATCAAAAACATGGATCCTGCTATCGTAGCTCAATATGCTTGTGCTGGATTAACTACATATTCGGCAATTAACAAGATTGAGAAAAATATTTATAAGAATAAGCCTGTAGTAATTTTTGGAGCAGGTGGTTTAGGATTAATGACAATTTCTATTTTGAAAGCTCTTGGTGCTTATGGTAGTGTTGTTATAACAAATGATTTAAATAAAAAAAATGCTGCTTTAGAAGCAGGTGCTTTAGCTGTTTTTGATTATAATGATAAGAATTTAGTAAAAGAATTGCTGAATTATAATTTTAATAATAAGTATTATGCTGTAATTGATCTAGTTGGAAATACTATCACTACAAAAGCATCTTTTGATATCTTAGAAAAATCAGCTTCGTTAATTATAGTGGGTATGTTTGGTGGTTTATCAAATTGGCCATTGGCTTTCATTCCAATGAAAGCTTTAAAAATAATAGGAAGTTATGTTGGTAATTTATCTGAGTTTAATGAATTGATGAAATTGGTTGTTGATCAAAAATTAGAGCCTGTACAAATTACAAAATATAGTTTTGATAAAGTTAATGAAGCATTATCAGATTTAAGAGCAGGCAGAATTGTTGGTAGAGCTGTTATTACTAATGACAATATTTAAAAATTTTGCTTAAAGGTAGTTGTCGTTTTTCTTCCATCTGTTAATATGTGGATTTATACATTCTGGGTTATACTTTTTTATCATTGAAGCAGCTTCTTTCGATTTTTCCAATATATCTTGATCAGTTTCTATGTTTGCAAATCTAAACAAATTAACTCCAGATTGTTTGGTTCCTAAAAAATCTCCTGGACCCCTTATTAATAAATCATATTGTGCTATTTTAAAACCATCTAGTGTTTTAAAGATAGCTCTGAGTCTTTTCTTTGCTATCAAAGACAATGGTTTTTGATAAAGAAGTATGCATATTGATTGGTTAGAGCCTCTGCCAATTCTTCCTCGCAATTGATGTAATTGCGCTAGTCCGAATCTTTCAGAATGTTCTACAACCATTAAAGATGCATTTGGAACATCAACTCCTACTTCTATTACCGTAGTCGCAATTAACAAATTTATATCTCCATTTCTAAAAAATTGCATAATTTCATTTTTTGCAGTATTAGTTAGATTGCTATGGATTAAACCAATTTTTAAGTCAGGGAATCTGTTTTTTATATCTTCAAAAGTATCAACTGCATTTTGTAAATCAATTTTTTCATTTTCTAATATCATTGGGCATACCCAATAAGCTTGGCATCCACTTCTAATAAATTTTACTATTTTTTTCAATACTTCTTCTCTTCTATCATCAGATATCAATTTTGTAATTATTGGTTTTCTATCTTTAGGTAATGATTTTATTGTTGATATATCCATATCATCTAATAAAGTCATAGCTAGTGTTCTAGGTATTGGTGTAGCACTCATGGATAGCAAATGAGGATATATTATAGAATTTTTATCTATGTATACACCTTTATTATAAAGAATTGATCTTTGTTCTACCCCAAAACGATGTTGTTCATCAATAATTAATAGACCTAAGTTATTAAAATAAATATGTTCTTGTATAAGAGATTGAGTTCCTATTATAAAATTTATTTCTCCTGAAACAACTCTTTCTTTAATGCATTTTTTATCTTTTATTGATTTATTACTACTAATATATTCAACAATAATTTCTAATTTTCTACAATATTCTTTTATCTTATAAAAGTGTTGTTCTGTTAAAATTTCTGTTGGGGTCATAAGTGCAACTTGTTTATTAGAACTTATTGCTTGAATAGCAGCAATAATAGCAACAACAGTTTTACCGCATCCAACATCACCTTGTAATAATCTATTCATAGGAAAACTCATGGATAAATCATTCGAAATTTCATTAATTACATTTTTCTGAGAATCAGTAAGGGTAAATTCTAAATTTTCTATGAAAGTGGTTAATTTTTTTATAAAATTAGCATTTTTAGGTAAGGAATAAGCTTTTTTTTGCATCCTATTTTGACGTATTATTCCAATGGAAAGTTCATGAGCTAGTAATTCATCAAATTTTACTCTAGTCCAAGCAGGATTGTTTTTTTCAGGTAATAAGCTTAAAGAGTTATCAGGTGGAGGATAATGTAAATATTTTATGGCTTCATCAAAAGTCATTAGATTGAAATGTTTTACTATATTACTTGGTAAAGTATCAGTTATTTTTTTTGTTATTTCTTCTAAAATTATTCTTCTTATTTTTGTTTGACTTAACCCCTTTATAGTAGAATATATAGGAGTTAAGTTTTTTGGCAATTCAGAATTAATATTGTAAATTTTAGGATGTATAATTTCTAATCCAGATTGTTTTCTTTTTGCTTCTCCCCCTACTCTAATTTTATTACCTATAATAAATTTCGTTATTTGTGAATTATAAAAATGTAGCCACCGAAGTTGAATGCAGCCGGTATCATCTTTAATACTAACAACTAGAACTTTATTTTTAAACCTATTATCCAATATATCAACATTAATGATGGTGCCTTCTGTTAAGATATATTTTGATAACGGTATATCTATAATTTTTGTTAATGTAGTTTCATTTTCATATCTTAACGGTATATGAAATATATAATCATTTGGTGTATATAGCTTTAACTTTATCAGTTTATTTTTAATAGATTTTTCAGTTTTCTTATCCATATAAGAAATTAACTAAAATATAAATAAGAAATCTGAATAGATCTTTATCATTATAAAACTAATATTGCTTCTACTTCAAATTCAGCAGATTTTGGTAAGTTTAATACTCCAACTGTTGATCTTGCAGGAAATGGTTTTGGAAATATTTCAGACATAATTTTATTAACAACATCAAATTTTGTAAGATCTGTTAAAAACAAATTCATCTTCACTACATTAGATAAAGTAGCATTTGAAGCTTCTATAACAGCTTTCATATTATTAAAAGATTGACGAACCTGTAATTCAAAATCACCTTCTACAAGTTTTCCTGTATTAGGATCGAGTCCTATCTGACCTGATAAAAAAACAATTTTATTACCAGAACATACTACTGCTTGTGAATATGGTCCAACAGCTTCTGGAGCTTTGTTTGTATGAATAATTTCCTTGCTCATTGATAATCTCCTAAATTTTTTAATTAATTTACAAAAGCCTTTTCTAAAACGTAATCACCAGGTTTATTAATTCCTAATGATGCTCTAAATCCAATATTATTTAAAATAATACTAATGTCAATTAAAGCTTCAGAATTACCACAGATCATAACACGATCATTCTCTGGATTAATTTTTGGTAGTTTTATATCCAAAAAAAATTCATCTGATAATAGTAGACTAGTAATTCTAGAATTATTATAGAATTTTTCACGAGTTACAGTAGGATAATATATAAGTTGTTTTTCTACTGAACATCCCAGTAATTCATTATTATCTAAATTGTTTTCTATATAGTTTCTATATGCTAAATCACTTTTTTGACGCACACTGTGGACTAGTATAATTTTTTCAAATCTTTCATAGACGGAAAAGTCTTTAATTATGCTCATAAATGGAGCTAAACCTGTACCAGTAGCAAGTAAATATAAATTTTTTCCTTTATTTAAACTATCTAAAACTAGAGTTCCTACAGATTTATTGCTTATTAAAACTTCATCTCCATTTTTTAATTTTTTTAGGTGAGAAGTTAATCTTCCATTAGGTACTTTAATGCTAAAAAATTCTAAATTTTCTTCATAATTAGCACTAACTATGCTATAAGCTCTCATAATAGGTTTGTCTTCTATTTTAATACCTAACATAACAAATTGACCATTTTCAAATCTAAAAGATTTATTTCTTGTTGTTATAAAAGAGAATAAATTTTCATTCCAGTGATATACTTTTAATATTTTTTCTACATTAATGCTTGCCATAATTTGAATTAATCTTTTATAAAAAATTAATTTTATAAAAAAATCTCCTGTAAGTTATTTAGAAACCTCCATCCTAAATCTGTTGCTTTTATAGTATTACAGTTTTCTTCTAGAAGTTTTTTTTCATAAGCTATTTTTAATTGTTTATTTATCGCATTAATAAATAATCCAGTACGTTCTTGAAATAAAGATTTTTTTACACCATTCTTTAATCTTAATGCATTAAGCATGAATTCAAATGGTATTTCATTTATTTGTAATGTTTTTTTATTGATTGATTTTCTTTCATTTTGCATTGTAGTTTTTATCCAAAGATTTGGATTATATATTCTTTTCATTCTTATAATATGATCTTGGAAAGAAATTTTACTATGTGCTCCAGGACCTATTCCTAAATAATCTCCAAAAGTCCAATAATTTGTATTATGAACTGATTGAAAACCATTTTTAGAATATGCTGAAACTTCGTATCTTATAATGTTTTTATCAAATAAACTTTTTTCTATTATATCTTGCATTATAGCGCTATCATCTTCATTTGGAAGATTTGCAGGAGTATGTTTTGCAAATAATGTGTTTTTTTCTATTGTTAGATTATACATGGATATATGATTGACTTCAGATAATATGGGTTCTTTCAGATCTGTTAAACAATCCTCAATATTTTGTCCTGGTAGAGCAAACATTATATCTATATTAATATTATTTATTAATGATTGAGCTGTTTGAATAGTTTTAATAGCATCTGATTTATTATGAATCCTTCCAAGAATTTTTAATTTATTATTATTAAAACTCTGTACTCCGATAGAAATTCTATTTATTCCACTAGAGGTAAATTCTTTGAGTTTATTAGCATCTATGGTCCCAGGATTGATTTCTATAGTTATTTCAACTTGGTAGCTTAAATGAAAAAATGTTCTAATCAATTCAATAATTTTATCTATGGAACTAGCTTTTAGAAGGCTTGGAGTCCCTCCCCCTATATATACTGATATTATTTTTCTACCCCATACCAATGGTAATGATTGCTCTATTTCTAGTTTTAAAGCTTTTATATATTCTTCTTCTGGTATTGAATTAATGTTTTTTATAGAATGTGAATTAAAATCACAGTAAGGACATTTTCTTACACACCATGGTATATGTATGTACAAAGATAATGGTGGAAGTTTTGAAAAAAAAACATTATTTTTTATATTATCTTTATATTCCATATCTAGAATATCTTTTTTTTTATATATATTTATTATTTTTTCATGCGCCATGTTAGTAATTTGTTAATTTTAATTTTTGAATCATTTTTTCAAAAGCTTTTGCTCTATGACTAATTTTATTTTTTTCAGATAATTTAATAGAAGCAAGTGTTTTACCTATACTAGGTATAAAAAAATGAGGGTCATATCCAAAACCATTATTTCCAGATGCTTTTTCTACAATCTCGCCTTGTAATATACCCTCTGTTATCAATGGTCTATTATCATTAGCAGTTCTTAAAATAACAATTATACTAATATAGTATGCTCTTCTATCTTTGACTCCTTTTAAATTTTTTATTAGTAGTTCATTATTTAATTTACTATCAGAATTTTCTTTTTTCGAAGTAGAAGAATATCTAGCAGAAAAAATTCCTGGTGCTCCTGATAAAGCATTTACACATAATCCTGAGTCTTCAGCCAAAGAAGGTAGTCCAGTGAGTCTACTAACATGCCTAGCCTTATTTAGAGCATTTTCAATAAAAGTATTATTACGTTCTTCATTAGTATGTATACCAAAATCGCTCTGCAAAAATATAGATAAATTAAAATTTTTTAAAAAACTTGTAATTTCTATTAGTTTTTCTTTATTGCTAGAGGCAATTACTAATTTGTTATTTATAGGATCAATTTTATTCATAGTATAGCGATAATAATTTTAGTATGAAAGTTTTAAAAATATTTTGTGAATATTTAGTTTCTTTATTAAATTTTCTTTATTAAGTATAATTGACATAGTTTTTTATGCTTTCAAGTATACATGTGATACTCGTATAAAGTAATAATAGTTATTGTTGATAACAATTAATGGAGATATACAAATATGATTAATTCTTCAAGTAATAAACAAACAAACATTCGTCATTTTTTAGAATTAAAAGATTTTAGCAAAGAAGAAATTATTTATGTATTAAATAGGGCTATTTTTATAAAAGATAAATTTAAAAAATATGAACCACATATGCCACTTCATGATAGAACTTTAGCTATGATTTTTGAAAAGGCTAGTACTCGAACAAGGGTATCTTTTGAAGCTGGGATTTATCAAATGGGAGGATGTGCAATTAATTTAACATCTAATGACTCTCAATTAGGAAGATCAGAGCCTATAGAGGATACAGCTAGAGTAATATCTAGGATGGTTGATATTGTAATGATTAGAACATTCGAACAAGAAAGACTAAAGCGTTTTTCTGAACATTCTAGAGTTCCTGTTATTAATGGTTTAACTAATGAATTTCATCCATGTCAGATATTAGCTGATATTCTTACATTTATAGAACATCGAGGTTCTATAGAGAATAAGAAGGTTGCATGGATAGGAGATGCTAATAATATGTCTTATACATGGTTACAAGCAGCAGAAATACTAGGGTTTACTCTTCATATTTCTGCACCTAATGGTTATAAAATGGAAAAAACTCGCATAGGTAATGTCTCTGATAAAATTCTAAGACAGTTTGATGATCCTTATGAAGCTTGTAAAGGAGTAGATCTTGTAACAACTGATGTTTGGACAAGTATGGGATATGAAGAAGAAAACATTATCCGTCATAAAGCTTTTGCTGATTGGTGCGTTAACTCAAAAATGATGTCCTGTTCTAATACAAACGCTTTATTCATGCATTGTTTACCAGCACATCGTGGAGAAGAAGTAACGAATGATGTTTTAGAAGGACCACAAAGCGTAGTATGGGACGAAGCTGAAAACCGTCTACATATTCAAAAAGCTCTAATGGAATTTTTACTTTTAGGAAAGCTATAATTTAAATTAATATAAAAACAGCTTATTAAATCTAATAAGCTGTTTTTATATTAATTGGTGGGTGCTACAGGGATCGAACCTGTGACCTACGCCTTGTAAGGGCGCCGCTCTACCAGCTGAGCTAAGCACCCAGAAATCTAAACTTAGATTTTATAGTAGCATAAATAATATTATATTTGTAATAAATATAATAAATATAATAAGTAACGTTGTTAATTTACAGCTTCTTTTAATGTTTTTCCTGGTCTAAATTTAGGTACTCTAGTTTTTTTGATTTTAATAATTTCTCCAGTTCTGGGATTGCGTCCGTTACGAGCTGCCCTAGTTGATACAGCAAAAGAACCAAATCCAACTAGAGTAAGAGTATCTCCCTTTTTCATGGTTTCCTTGATTACGTTTATGAAAGCATCAATCGCGCGATTTGCTGCGGCCTTAGAAATATCAGCACTAACAGCTATTTGGTCGATAAGCTCGGTTTTATTCATATAAATATCCCCTAAGAATTGTTTCTAATTTTATAAAAAATAAATTGTTTATAACGAATTATATATCAACATTAAGTCTGTTACTAAAGATGTGTAATTAATAAAACTAAAGTGTTGTTTGGATAAACATATAAGCGTACAATTAGTCTATTTGATAAAAGTTTCTTTGACGCACGCTTTCGTATAAACATATAGAACTAGCTACACTTACATTTAAACTTTCTACTGACCCTAACATAGGTATGTTAACTAGATAGTCACATGATTCTCTAGTTAGACGTCGCATACCTTTACCTTCAGACCCTAGTATCCAGGCTATAGACTCTCTAGCATTTACTGTATATATATTATTTACAGCATTTTCATCTGTACCAACTAGAGATACATTCATATCTTTTAAGTCTCTCAAAGTCCTAGCAAGATTAGTTACCATGATGTATGGTGTAATATCTGCTGCTCCAGATGATACTTTATAAACAATATCATTTATACTAGCTGATCTATTACGAGGAGCTATAACAGCATGTACACCAGCTGCATTAGCAGTTCTTAAACAGGCTCCTAAATTATGAGGATCAGTAACTCCATCAAGTATCAACAAAAAAGCAGGCTCTTGAAGATCATCTAGAATTTCTTCTATATCATTAGGTAATTTAACATCATTACATATAGCCACTACCCCTTGATGTCTCATACCACCAGTTATATTATCTAACCTATTTGTTTCAACATAGCAAACTTTACATCCAATAGTATTTATTTTATCTAACAAATTAATACTTCTTTTATCATGACGTTTAGCGTCAATATATACTGTTTTAATAGATTCTGGATAATGATGTAATCTGGCAAGAATAGCATGGAATCCAGATATAGTCTTTGTAGATGACATTAAAAATTGTCCTTATTTATTAATAATATTATTTATAAGCCCAATACAACCTGCCCTTGTTCTATATTTACAAGCTTTATAAGCACCCTAATTTTACCACCTAGCTTATATGATATTTTTGATTCTTTATTATAAAAACTGTTTGCATCTTTATTATATTTAAATTGTTCTTTTTTTAATTCTGATATATGAAGCATTCCATCTATGAATATATCTTCTAGATTTACAAACATACCATAGTTTAGAATATTCGTTATAGTTCCATTGAAAAATTTACCTTCATATTTTTTTAAAAAAGTTAATAATATCCAATTATTAGCATATCTAGAAGCATCATCTGCATAGCGCTCACGAATAGACATATCATTGCCAAACTTTATAAGTTCGTCACTAGAAATTCCATGTAAATTATTTTCACAATTTGAGTTTATTATTTTCTTTATTATCCTATGATTAAATAAATCTGGATATCTTCTGATTGGAGATGTGAAATGAGTATATAATTTATAAGATAATCCGAAATGACCTATATTATGAATACTATAAGATGCTGGCTGCATTGCCTGTAAACAGGCTAATTGTATAATATAAAAGTTATTTCTATCTCTTATGTCATCTAGAAAATTATTTATTCCCTGTGATGTAGAAAAATTATAATTACCTATTTGAAGT
Source organism: Candidatus Kinetoplastibacterium crithidii (assembly GCA_027557655.1). Taxonomy (NCBI): domain Bacteria; kingdom Pseudomonadati; phylum Pseudomonadota; class Betaproteobacteria; genus Candidatus Kinetoplastidibacterium; species Candidatus Kinetoplastidibacterium crithidiae. The sequence goes on from CP064915.1 coordinate 394,469, forward strand.
TTTTGACTTATTAGAAATTTAGTTAAATTATTAACTGAGTTATTAGAAGGTTTATCATGTATTCTATATAAACAAATATTTTTATTTATATAGATAAAATGTGCTGCGCAACTGTTAGCAGCTAACATACATTCTTCTACTATTTTATTTGCAATAGATCTTTCTTTTTTTACTATTTTTTCAATGCGCCCATTTTCTGCAAAAATTATTTTGTTTTCTAATATTTCAAAAGCTATAGATCCCCTAAGTTTTGAAGCTTTAGATAGAATTTTACATGTCTCGTGAAGATTATTAATATTAATTTTCACATCATTACTAATATTACTATTATCCTCCTTGTAAGATATAAATTTATCTATAATATTATAGCTCATTCTTGCTTTTGATTTAATAATTGCTTGGTAAAATGAGTAATCCTTAACTATATGATCTTTATCTGATAGTATGTTTTCAGATACTATAAATTGACAAATAAGTACTAGTCTTTCTTCTTCTGGTATTAAAGAACAAATATCATTTGATATTTGTTCTGGCAACATAGGTACAACATATTCTGGAAAATATATACTTGTACCTCTTTCTAATGCTTCTTGATTTATTTCAGTATCAGGTTTCACATATTCTGATACATCTGCAATTGCTACAAAAACCTTCCATGAAATGATTCCATTTTCATCAATTATTTTTTTGCAAAATAATGCATCATCAAAATCACGAGCATCTTCATCATCTATTGTAATAAATGGTAAGTTAGTTAAGTTAACTCTATTAGAATAATTTGTATTATTTGTTATGGTTTTTAATTCTTCATATATTTTGTCATTGAAAGAATTTCTAATATGAAATTTTTCTAAAGAAACTTTAGTTCCTATCTTAGGATCATTTATATTACCGATATATTCTTTTATATTTCCTACAGCTAATGAGTAAATTGTTGGTTGTTTTATTATATTAATAATAACTACTTGTCCATCAGATAAATTTTTATCAAGTAATATAATTTTATTATTGTATTTTGGTTCTATAGGTATTAAATAAAAATCATCTTTTATTTTTATAATTTTGCCTATTATATCTTTAGATGAGCGTTCTAAAACTTCTATAATTTTTCCTTCTGAACAATTTAATGTTTTGTTATATTTTATTTTTTTTACTTGCACATAATCGCCATGAAAAACTTTTCGCATTTCTTTATGGCTTATAAATATTTTTTCATAGTTTGTTGACAGAATACCAGTACCATCATTTTTAAGTATGATTTTTCCTTTTAAAAAAATATTGTCTATATTTAGTGATATGTACCCTAACTTGTCAATAATAATCTGTTCATCTTTCTGCATAGCAGCTATACGTTTTTTTAAACTTATAATAGTTTTCTTTTGTTTTATTTGTAATAAGCTTGCTATATCTATTTCATTCAATTTCGTATTATTTTTTCTTATGCAATCAACAATTTCTTCTCTCGAAGGTAAATCATGATCAAACCAATTTGGAATTGATTCATTCAATTTAATATTATTTTTTTCTAATTTTGCCAAAGTAATTATTTCCGTATATAATCCGTAACGTTATGTGTAACATATATCAATATTGATCTAAAATAAATTTTATGCCCAGATGGCGAAATTGGTAGACGCGCATGGTTCAGGTCCATGTACTTACAAGTATGGAGGTTCAAATCCTCTTCTGGGCACCATTATTATGTTAATGTTTGTAATATATAATGTTTCATTATAAGATAATTTTTCAAAAAAAAGTTATCAAAACTATCTTATTTAGCTATATTATCAAATCTTCTATTGATTTTAATATTGTTTTTGCTTAGACTATCTGAAATATCATAAGATGGCGCATTAGCTCAGTCGGTTAGAGCGACGGAATCATAATCCGCAGGTCCCCTGTTCGAGTCAGGGATGCGCCACCATATCTTTTTATTAATTATTCAATACTTTACTAGACACAGTTTCTAAAGATAGTGATTCTGAAAGACCTAGGTATTTTCTTGGTTCAAGTGCTAATAAATATGATTTTTCTGCTTCTGGCAAGTCAAGATTTTTAATAAATTCTCTTAGAGACTCTTTATTAATTCCTTTTCCTCTAGTTAGAGATTTTAATTGTTCATATGGCTTAGGTAAACCATATTTTCTCATTATTGTTTGTATTGGTTCAGCCAATATTTCCCAACAATTATCTATGTCATTGTCAATATTAGTTTTATTAATTTCTAATTTATTTAAACCTCTTATGCATGACTTCCAAGATACTAAACAATACCCTAATGCTACTCCTATATTTCGAAGTACAGTAGAATCCGTCAAATCTCTTTGCCATCTAGATACCGGTAATTTATCTGACATATGTCTTAAAATACAATTTGCCATTCCTATATTACCTTCTGAATTTTCGAAATCAATAGGATTAACTTTATGAGGCATAGTTGATGAGCCAACTTCACCTTCTTTTAAAATTTGTTTAAAATATCCTAAAGATATATAACCCCAAATATCTCTATCTAAATCAAGTATGATGATATTTATTCTGCTAATACTATCAAATAACTCTGCTATCCAATCGTGAGGTTCTATTTGTGTTGTATGAGTGTTTTGTATTAAGCCTAATTTATTTATAACATCACAACTTAAATTAGGCCAATTTATATTGGGATATGATGCTACATGGGCATTATAATTACCAGTAGCTCCATTCAATTTAGCTAATATTTTTACAGATTTTATCTTTGTTAAAGCTATTTTTAATCTTATTACAACGTTTGCAAATTCTTTTCCTATTGTGGTAGGACTTGCTGGTTGTCCATGTGTTCTAGAAAGCATAGGTTGCTTAGAATATTTTTTTGCTAATTTTTCTAAGTTATCTATTAGGTTTTCTAAGACAGGAATTAATATTTTATCTCTAGTTCTTAGTAACATTAAGGCATGAGATGTATTGTTAATATCCTCAGATGTACATGCAAAATGAATAAATTCTGAAATTTTATCAAAATTTGTTATAAAAGATATTTTTTCTTTTAACCAATATTCAACTGCTTTTACATCATGGTTGGTAGTTTTTTCTATTTTTTTTATATCATCAGCATCTTTCACTGAAAAATTTTTTATTAAATCATTCAGTTTTTTATATTCTTCATCTGAAAAGGGCTTTATTTCTGGTAAATTATATTTTGACAAAGCAATTAACCAATTGATTTCTATTTCTACCCTATGTGCCATGAAAGCATATTCAGAAAGAAATGGTCTTAACTCATCTACAGAAGAAGCATATCTTCCATCTAGTGGAGATAAAGCATTAAGTTTTTCTAACATAGTCATTAACTCTCTTATTGAATAACTAAATACATTTAAGAAATACTACAATTATATAACATACAACTTATTAACAAATGATGCCTCCACCTAAGCATACATCATTGTCATACACAACTAAAGACTGCCCATTTGTTATAGCCCATTGTGGTTCATAAAAAGTAATTAATGCCTTTTCATTATTATTAATAAATTCAATTTTGCATTTAGATTCAGATTGTCGATATCTAGATTTTGATGAATAATACTTTTGTTCTATTTTATATGGAGGGAATCCATTTATCCAACTAATATCATTTATTTCTAATATTTTGGAGTAAAGTAATTCATTATCATGATCTTGTACAACATAAATAATATTTTTATCTAAATCTTTTTTTACTACATACCAAGGATTTTCTTGTGAAGAGAATCCTTTTACTCCACCTAATCTTAATCCTTTCCTCTGTCCTATAGTATAAAAATATACGCCTTTATGAGTTCCTATTTCTTTTCCATCAAGCGTTAATATTGGACCTTCTTTTTCTTTTATATATTTACTCAAAAAATCCGAAAATGGCCTTTCTCCAATAAAACAAATACCAGTAGAATCTTTTTTAGAAGCATTATGCAAACCTATTTCTTTTGCTATTTCTCTAACTTGAGTTTTATATAGGTTTCCTATGGGAAAAATAGTATTAGCAAGTTGCTTTTGATTTAATCTATATAAAAAGTAACTTTGATCCTTATTTGAATCAATAGCTTTTAATAATTGAAACTTATTATTTTCATTTTTTATTCTGGCATAATGTCCAGTAGCTATTTTTGTAGCACCAATTTTAAAAGCATGCTCTAAAAAAGCTTTGAATTTTATTTCTGAATTACATAGAATATCTGGATTAGGGGTTCTCCCCATAGAGTATTCCTGAAGAAATATAGAAAAAACTTTTTCTTTATACTCTTTAGCAAAATTTATATATTCAAAATCTATTCCAATTAAATCAGCTACACTTGCTGCGTCTAATAAATCTTGTTTTATATTACAAAAAGAGTCGTTGTTATCATCTTCCCAATTTTGCATAAACAAACCAACTACTTTATAACCTTGTTCTTTCAAAAGAAAAGCAGCAACAGAAGAATCAACTCCGCCAGACATTCCGAGCACAACAAATTCTTTATATGTTTTTTTTACCATAGAGCCTTTAGTTAAAAGCTATTTAAATAATTCGTTTAAAAAACAAAGACATAGAGAATGCCTTTGTTTTTTAAATTATAAAAAACTAATCATGTGCTTGTGATAAGCATTGACGACGAGCACGAACTGCGCTAGCTAATCTATTAAGAACTTCAACAGTAGTATCCCATCCTATACAAGCATCGGTAATACTTTTTCCATAAACTAAATCTTTTCCAGGTATAAAATCTTGACGCCCAGACTCTAAATAACTCTCAATCATAATTCCAAATATTCTTGATTCGCCATTTTCAAGTTGTTTACATATATCTTCAATTACTAATGGTTGATTTTCTGGTTTTTTATTACTGTTTGAGTGACTTGCATCTATCATTAGTCTAGAAGCTAAACCAGATTTTCCCATTTCTTCACTTGCTTTTTGCACACTAACAGCATCATAATTTGGTTTTGTACCTCCTCTCAAGATTATATGACAATTTTCATTGCCATCTGTAGATACTATTGCAGAATGCCCTCCTTTAGTAACCGAAAGAAAGTGATGTGGTTGAGAAGCTGTTTTAATTGCATCAATTGCTATTTTAATATTTCCATCAGTACCATTTTTGAATCCGACTGGACAAGACAATCCAGATGCCAATTCACGATGAACCTGACTTTCAGTGGTTCTTGCTCCTATTGCACCCCAAGAAACTAAGTCTGCTATATATTGTGGTGTAATCATGTCTAGGTATTCACATCCAGCTGGTAAGCCTAAGGAATTTATTTCTAATAATAAAGATCTAGCCAAACGTATACCTTTATTAATGTTAAAACTAGAATCTAAATCAGGATCATTTATCAATCCTTTCCAACCAACTGTAGTACGTGGTTTTTCAAAATAAACTCTCATCACTATTTCAAGTTCTGATTTTAATTTTTTTCTTATTTCACTTAGTTTTTTTGCATATTCAGTGGCAGCTTTTACATCATGAATTGAACAAGGACCTACTACAATAACTAGTCTATCATCAACACCATACAATATCTTATGAATTGCATTTCGTGCAGAATGAACTGTTTCTGAAGCTTCACGAGTACATTCCAGTTCTTTCATTACATTTGCAGGTGGATTTAATTCTTTAATTTCACGTATACGAATATCATCGGTATTATAAGTCACTATGGCTACCTCACAGAACTGTTATATAATTTCAAAGGTCAAATAAATTTTTTATCTAACCGCTAATACAAAAATAATTAAATATTCTTTCTTATATAAATAAAAGTTTTTGATTAAATAAATATTTATGGGATCGATAATAAGCAATATAATTATTTTTTGCAAATCTTTGATGTTAAGAATTACTTGTGCCACCTACTGTTAACTTGTCTATAAGTACAGTTGGCATCCCAACTCCAACAGGAACACTTTGGCCATCTTTACCACAAGTACCAACCCCAGAATCAAGCTTTAAATCATTTCCAATCATCGATATCTTATTCATTACTTCTGGACCACTACCTATTAATGTTGCTCCTTTTATAGGCTTAGTAATTTTTCCATCTTCTATCATATAAGCTTCGGATGCAGAAAAAACAAATTTACCACTAGTTATATCTACTTGACCACCAGAAAAATTAGCAGCATAAACCCCATAATTTACAGATGAAATAATTTCTTCAGGATGAAATGGGCCAGATAACATATAAGTATTTGTCATTCTTGGTAATGGTACATGAGCAAAAGATTCTCTTCTGCCATTACCTGTTGGTTGCATTTTCATCAATTTTGCATTCATTATATCTTGCATATAATTACACAAAATTCCATCATCAATTAAAATATTGCTTTTTGTAGAGTTCCCTTCATCATCAATATTTAAAGAACCTCTTCTGCCTTCGATAGTGCCATTATCTATTATAGTGACTCCTTTACTAGCAACTTTCTCACCAATTTTTCCAGAAAAAACACTTGATCCCTTGCGATTGAAATCTCCTTCTAGTCCATGACCTACTGCTTCATGTAATAAAATACCTGGCCATCCATTTCCTAATACTACTTTCATTTCTCCAGCAGGAGCTTCTTTAGCTTCTAAATTTGTCAAGGATTCTTTTGTTGCTTGATCTACATAAGAACTTAATATTTCATCAGAGAAAAAAGAAAAATCAGATCTGGCACCACCTCCAGCATGTCCTATTTCTCTACGACCATTCTCTTCGGCAATTACATTTAACGATAATCTAACTAATGGTCTTACATCAGCAACAAATTTTCCATCGCTCGCTGATACAAGTATAACTTCATACATAGCTGATAAATTAGCCATAACCTGTGTTATTTTATGGTTACTCTTTTTAGCCATCTTTTCAATTTTTTCTAGAAGATATACTTTATTATCCGCTGTTAATGTATCTAAGGGATTTATGGATTGATATAAAGCATGTTGATATTTATATGGTGAATTTATCTTTTCATGATGCATTGATCCAGATTTAGCAATATTACTAACTATTTTTGATGATTTTATAAGAGAGTCTAGTGAGATTGAATCTGAATATGCAAAAGCAGTTTTTTCTCCACTAATAGCTCTAACGCCAACTCCTTGATTAATCGCAAAATTGCCATTTTTTACAATTCCTTCCTCCAAACTCCAACTTTCTTTGATAACATATTGAAAATATAAATCAGCATAATCAACTTTATGAGAAAGTATAGTCTCCATAGCCTTACTTAAACTTGACTCATTAAGGTCAAATGGATCTAAAAGAGTTTTTTGTGCAATATGTAAATTATTGTTTCGAAGATTATTTATTTTCATATATGATTCTTATCTATGTATTGTATTTGTCACAATTGATAGTTTTATTTTACTATAAAAGACTAGTAAACTATTTTTAGTTTGGCTAGCAAAATTCTAGAATCAAAACTCCGTTCTAAGTTATAAAATTGTGATTATTAAATACTCTTACCTTTAAATAAAGCTAAATAGTTTAAAATTTAATTATTTAATAACTCAATAGATTTACAAAAAGACTAAATTTTCTAACTTAATAGGCTAATCATGTTATTAATTACTTATCAGTAATAACCTAGAATTGTTATTGATAATAATATTTCATTGAAGATTTCACTTTAATTAACGATAAACAAAATAAATATGCTACCAATAAAAAAAATTAAAAAACCAATAACTATAAATCGTTTTGATTACAAAGAATTTCCTTTTTTTTTTAAAAAAGTTGATTTGCAAATAAATCTTGATGAAAATTGTACTATAGTTACAAACACAATGGAAATACAAAGAAAAATAAAATTTCAGGATGATTTTTTATATTTAAATGCAGATTTTAATGAGTTAGTATTAATAGATGTTATTTTGAATAATAAAAAACTAAATAATAATAACTATATAATACAAAAGGATTTTTTGCTTATTAAAAAATTTCCTGATACTGGAATTTTAACCATAGTAACAAAATGTTTTCCATCAAAAAATTTAACTATGATGGGATTGTATTTATCTAATAAAAATTTTATCACTCAGTGTGAACCAGAAGGATTTAGAAAAATAACTTGTTTCCCAGACAGGCCTGATGTAATGTCAAAATATTTAGTTACATTAATTGCAGATGCAAAATATTCTACATTACTTTCTAATGGCAATTTAATAAGCACTAAGATATTAGCTAATGGAAAAAAGGAAAACATTTGGGAAGATCCTTTTCCAAAGCCTAGTTATTTATTTGCATTAGTTGTTGGTGAATTTTCATGTTTAGAAAAGAAAATAAAAACGATAGATGGTAAAATAGCGACTTTACAAATTTATAGCGATCCAAAATTCCAAAATCAAACAGAATGGGCAATGTATTCGCTAATTAAAGCTATCAGATGGGATGAATATAGATATAATTTAAAACTAGATTTAGATCAATATATGATAGTAGCTGTCAATGATTTTAATATGGGAGCCATGGAAAATAAAGGTTTAAATATTTTTAATTCATCATACATATTAGCAGATGAAAATACAGCTACAGATTCTGATTATGAAAATATAATTACTGTAATAGGTCACGAATATTTCCATAATTGGACAGGAAATAGAGTTACATGCAGAGATTGGTTCCAATTAAGTTTAAAAGAAGGTCTTACGGTTTTTCGTGAACAAGAATTTTTTAGCGATGTAATATCTGACTTGGTTACAGACGCAGAAACAAAACTAACGGTAAAAGCTGTAAAACGCATTGATGATACTATTAATTTAAGATCAAATCAATTCCCAGAAGATTCTAGCCCTATGGCACATCCTATACGTCCTGATAATTATCAAGAAATAAGTAATTTTTATACTTCTACTATCTATGAGAAAGGAGCAGAAATAATCAGAATGCTAAATAATGTTTTAGGTGATGAAAATTTTTTAAAAGGTATAAATAAATATTTTAGTCTTTATGATGGTAAAGCTATAACTTGTGACGATTTTTTAGATGTTATGCAACCTATATATTATGAAATGAGCTTTAATTCAATCAATGATAGAGATTGCGATTTTAACATATTCAAGAATTGGTATAAACAAGCAGGAACTCCTATTGTTAGTGTATCTATAAAATATGATCAAAATAAAAACATATGCATAGTTACACTTACACAAGAATGTGATTTTGTCGGTATAGAAAATAATAACCAGTTTTTTTTGAAAGAAAAAAAACCTTTTTATATACCTTTTGCTATTGGTTTTTTAGACTATAATGGAAATAGTATAGATCTAGTAGTAGAAACTGATAATAAAGATTATTATCATGCTAAAGATACTATTATTCTTGAACTATATAAAAAGACTCAAATATGGACTTTTAAATATATAGAGAATCAGCCTATTCCTTCATTATTAAGAAACTTCTCAGCACCAGTTAAAGTAAATTATAGTTATAGTAACAATGAACTATATATACTAGCTAACCATGACAAAGATTATTTTGCTCGATGGGAAGCGCTACAAGAATTAAGTATTCGCCAAATATTAGAAAATGTTAGCAACAAAAGTTCTGTTTTAGAAATAAATGAAGAATATTTTGAAACTTTAAAAAAAATAATATTAAATAAAAATTTAGATAATTCCTATTGTGCAAAACTCTTAACTATTCCTAATGAAAGCACATTATTTAACCATGTAAAAATTATAGATCCTATTTTAATAACAAATACTCGTTGGGCTTTAATTAAAAAAATAGGATCTGAATTGTCAGACTGTTTTTTATCTAAATTCGAACAGCTTAAAAATGCAGAATTAGTTACTTCAGAAATATATAATCCTAGCTTAGCAAATAATCGTTTATTAAGAAATTTAATTTTAAAATATCTTATAGCAGGAGGAAATAATTATATTGAAGATAAAATTGAAAACTACTTCTATAGTTCTAAAAATATGACAGATTCTATTGCTATGCTCTGGAAATTATTAAATTTTGGAGATAAAAATAAAGCAAATAAAGCAAAATTATATTTTTATAACAAATGGAAAAACAATAATTTAGTAATAGATAAGTGGTTTGCAATACAATCCTCCTCTAGATATACTGGACTTAAAGAAATTAAATGCTTGATGGAGCACCCTGATTTTGTTCCCCAAAACCCAAACAGAGTAAGATCATTAGTTTTTCAATTTTGTTTCAAAAATTATTTGCATATGCATAAACATGATGGCTCAGGATATCGATATTGGGCTGAACAAGTCATTAGCCTGGATAGGATAAATCCAGAAGTTGCCGCTAGGCTAGCTAGAGCTTTAGATAATTGGCATTGTTTTGTTCCTGAGTTAAAATCTCAAATGCATGATGCAATTGAGATTGTTTATAAAAATAATAATTTATCAAGAAATACTTTTGAAATTGTTTCAAAAGCCTTGAATATTTTTTAAGGAGAATTATTTGAATAATATAACTCTATCAACTTTTTTAAAAAAACAGCTTGATTGTTATAAGATAGATAGAAATTTATTGATTTTATTAAATACAATTACTAATTCTTGCAAAAAGATTAATTCTATTATTAGAAATGGGAATGAATCTGATATTTTTTCTGAATCCAATACTATTAATATTCAAGGAGAACAACAAAAAAAATTAGATATTATTGCTAATGAATTAATTATAAAAGATGCGGAATGTATATCTTGTTTAGCAGGTATAGCTTCTGAAGAAATAGAAACAATACATGAAATACCAAATTCATATACCAAAGGTAACTATCTGCTATTATTTGATCCTTTAGATGGATCATCAAATATAGATGTAAACATATCTATTGGCACAATATTTTCTATATTAAAAACTGATTACAATGATAATCCTATTACAGAAAAAAATTTTCTACAAAAAGGAAAAAAACAAATTGCAGCAGGTTATATAATATATGGGCCACAAACTAATTTAGTTTTATCTCTTGGAGAAGGAGTTTTATTTTTTATTTTAAATCATGATAATGAGTGGATTCTGAAAGAAGAAAAAATGACTATACCTCCAAATAGTTCAGAATTTTCAATTAATGCCTCTAATATGAAACTCTGGGATTCTAAAATAAAACAATATATAGAAGACTGCCTTACTGGAACTGATGGACCATTAAATAAGAAATATAATATGCGTTGGGTTGGATCAATGGTTGCTGACATTCATAGAATCCTAAAAAGAGGTGGAGTCTTCCTATATCCTAAAGACTTAAATTCAATTAACGGCAAGCTTAGACTTATGTATGAAGTTAACCCAATGAGTTTTTTAATTGAACAAGCCGGAGGATTATCAACCAATGGTATAGAATCTATTTTAGAAATAGAACCAAAGAAATTACATGAAAGAATTGGGGTAATTTTAGGTTCAAGAATAGAAGTGGAAATTATAAAAAAATATTATCTATAATAAAAACAAGTAGCGTGATATTTCACTATATAATATATTAAATATTACACTACTTGCTTGTTATATATAATTAATTAATGCTTTCTATTCTTAATCTAGTCACTTTTGATTGTACTACAGGTAGGGATTCGATTTGTTTAATAGCTTGATTAATATTTCTCTCTATAGATTCATGAGTTATAAATATTATATCTGCTTCATTTTTACTATTAGAGCATATTTCTTGTATCATAGAACCAATAGATATGTTAGAAACAGCTAAGATTTTCGATATTTCAGATAGAACCCCAGGCTGATCTATAACCCTTAGCCTTAGATAATATGATGTAGAAATTAACTCTATTGGTAAAATACGTGCGTCTGATAGAGCATCTGGCTGAAATGCTAAATGAGGAACTCTATTACCTGGGTCTGCTGTTTGAAGACGAGTTACATCTACTAAATCAGCAATAACTGCTGAAGCTGTAGGCTCACCACCTGCTCCTTGACCGTAATATAGTGTTGGTCCAACCGCATCACCTTTTACAAATACTGCATTCATAGCACCTTCTACATTAGCTAATAAACAAGATGATGATATTAAAGCTGGATGTACTCTTAATTCAATACCATCTGCTCTATATTTAGTTATCGCTAATAACTTTATGCGATAACCTAATTTTTCCGCATAAGTTATATCATCTGAAGAAAGTTGAGAAATACCTTCAATATAAGCACTCTGGAATTGAACAGGAATGCCAAAAGATAATGAAGCTAATAATGTTAGTTTATGAGCAGCATCTACTCCTTCGATATCAAAAGTTGGGTCAGCCTCTGCATATCCCAGTTTCTGAGCTTTAGATAATACTTCTTTAAATGGCAATCCTGTATTCCTCATTTCAGATAATATAAAATTAGTAGTGCCATTAATGATACCAGCTATAAATTTTATACGATTAGCAGTTAAACCTTCTCTGATTGCTTTTATAATTGGTATTCCACCAGCAACAGCTGCTTCAAAAGCAACTATTACTCCTTTCGATGAAGCTTTTGCAAATATCTCATTACCATGTTTTGCTAACATGGCTTTATTGGCAGTAACTACATGTTTACCATTATCAATAGCTTCTTTTACTAAATCTAAAGCTATAGTATCACCACCTATCAATTCAACAACTATATCAATATTAGGATCTCTTACTATATCGTAAGCATTTTCAATAACTTCAGTTTTACCATTGACTAAAGAACGAGCATGATCTACATTCAAAGTAGCAATTTTAGAAATTTCTATATTTCTACCAGCACGTCTTGCTATTTCTTTTGCATTTCGGTCTAAAACAGTCCAAGTGCCACTACCTACAACACCCATACCAAGCAGGCCAACTTTTATAGAATCCATTAACACCACCATTTTGTTAAAATATATATAACTACATCAATTTAAATTAAATAATAACATGAGCTTATTCATATTGTAATATACTTATCAAAGACATAATTATTATTTAGCATACATAAAAATACATACTTGTTTAACTTTATAATTAAATTACAGTTTTTATAAAAAATAATTAAAAAAATACTGCTTAATAAAAAAGGATTTGAAGTTGAAGTTGCATTTAGAAAATATGGAATCCGTAAATATAATTGATTCTTATGGTAATGGTTTTATAACTGTTAATAAAGAAAAATATATTGGCTCAATTTTCTTTGGAAAAATAGGAAATATACAAAATTGGGAGGTAGGTAAATATAGTGATATAACATCAGAAAAAATTATGTTGTTATTATATAATTTTTACAACGATGTTGCTAAACAAGGAAAATTAGAAATAGAACGTAAGAGATATTTGCCTGAATTTCTATTAATAGGAACTGGAAATTCCTATGAGGTTATAGATAATGATGCATTATTGCCACTATATAAAAAAGGTATTGGTGTGGAAATCATGAATACTAGATCAGCAATATATACTTATAATATGTCAATATTAAATAATAGAGAGGTCATTTTTGCTGCTATTCCTATGAGTGATGATATTTAATCATGAATAATTTTATTATTAAACCAGCTCCAAAATTTCAAGAATATAGCACAATAGGTTTAATTAGACTAGATGATTATATTCATAAAAAAAATTTAATACTTTTTTTTTATCCTAAAGACAACACACCTGGATGTACTAAGGAGAATCTAGAATTTAAAGATTTATATGAAGAATTTTCGCTAAGAAATACAGAGGTTTTAGGAGTATCCAGAGATAGTATTAAATCACATGAGAATTTTAAATCAAAATTCTCATTACCATTCCCTCTTATATCTGATCAAAACCAAAATATATGTTCTTTGTATAATGTTTTAAAAAAGAAAAATATATGTGGTAAAACTGTACATAGTTTAGAAAGAAGCACTTTTCTAATCAATATTGAAGGTAATATTATAATGGAGTGGCGTAAAATAAAAGTTGATAATCATGCTATACAAGTATTAGATTTTCTAGATAAAACATTTAATAATTAATAGTCTTTATATCATTAATATGAAACTACCAGTTATAGGAATAACTATGGGCGATCCATTTGGAATCGGTCCTGAAATTATTGTAAAAGCATTTCTAGCCAAATTTTTGGTGCCAACAATTGTTTATGGCGACCCTTACATTATTAATAAGGCAGCTAAACTAATAGGAAAAAAAATAAACATTAGATTATTAAATTCTAAAGAAGCATTTTCTAATAATTTCATTGATGATAATTCTTATCTAAATATTATTAATTCTTATGAAATAAAACCAAATGATTTTAAACCATCAATAGTTAGTGAAATAGCAGGAATTTCTTCATATAATTTTATTAAAAATGCAGTTAATGATGCTCTATCTGGGAAAATACAGGCAATAGTAACATGCCCTATAAATAAAGAATCTTTTGCTAAAGCCAATATAAATTTTCCAGGACATACAGAATTATTAGCTAAATTAACTAATAGCAAGAAATTCAATATGATGATGATTAACGATTCCTTAAGAATCATATTGGTTACAATCCATATACCTTTATCTCATGTAAGTAATAACATAAGCATTCTATCAGAATTAAATTCTATAAAAATGGCATATCACGCATGTCAAATGCTTGGCATCAAAAAACCTCGTATAGCTGTATCTGGTCTTAACCCTCATGCTGGAGAAAATGGTAAATTCGGCACTGAAGAAATTAAATTTATTATTCCAGCTATAAATAAAGCAAGAAGTGAAGGCATAAATGTATCTGGTCCATTGCCAGGAGATACAGTCTTTATGCAAGCAAGAGCTGGAAAGTTTGATATAGTAGTTGCGCAATACCACGATCAAGGATTAATTCCAATAAAATATTTAGGCATAGATAGTGGTGTTAATATAACACTAGGATTGCCAATAATTAGAACTAGCGTTGATCATGGAACCGCATTTGATATTGCTTGGAAAAATGGCACAGCAAACCCGGATTCTTTATTAACTGCTATTAATACAGCAATAGATATATTTAAGCATAATATTAAATAGCTGATGCATTAGCAAAATTTAAAAATCTCGTTGTAGGTCCTTGGAATGTTAACTTAATAGTACCAATAGGACCATTTCTTTGTTTTCCTATAATAATTTCTGCTATTCCTTTTTCTTGTGAATCAGGATTATATATTTCATCTCTATATATAAACAAAATCAAATCAGCATCTTGTTCTATTGCACCTGATTCTCTTAGGTCACTCATAACTGGTCTTTTATTTTGTCTTTGTTCTAAACTACGATTTAACTGTGATAAAGCTATCAAAGGACAATTTAATTCTTTTGCTAGACCTTTCAATGAGCGACTAATTTCAGAAATTTCTGTAGCCCTATTCTCTTCTCCATTACCAGACATTAACTGCATATAATCTATTATAACTAAGCCTAGCTGTCCACATTGGCGTGATAATCTTCTAGTTTTTGCTCTTACTTCCATCACATTTAATGCAGGTGATTCATCTATATAAAGTTGAGCATCTTGCATATTTTGTATAGCATTAGTTATCTTTGGCCAATCTTCTTCAGTTAATCTGCCTGTTCTAATTTTATGTTGGTCTATTACTCCAATAGATCCGAGCATTCTCATAGCTAATTGAGTAGCACTCATCTCCATAGAAAAAATAGCTACTGGTAAACCATGTTCTATTGAAACATATTCTCCTATATTCATAGAAAAAGCAGTTTTGCCCATAGAAGGACGACCAGCCACAACAATTAGATCTCCTGGTTGTAAACCAGATGTCATTTTATCTAAATCTATAAAACCAGTAGGAACTCCTGTAATATCAGAATCGCTATCTCGACTATACAATTCGTCTATTCTTTCTACTACTTGAGATAATAAAGGTTGTATTTCTTGAAAACCAATAAAATTAGATATTCTGTCTTGTGCTATTCTAAAAACCTTCGCTTCTGCTTCATCTAATATTTGTTTCGCATCCTTTCCTTTTGTATTTAAAGCATTCTCTGATATTTCTTCTGATATAGTAATTAGTTTTCTTAAAATAGCGTGTTCATGAACTATTTCTGCATATCTACGTATATTTGCGGCAGAAGGTGTATTGTGAGCTAATGCATTAAGATATTCTATACCACCAACATCTTCTGATTTTCCTGAATTTAACAACGAATCATTAATTGTAATAATATCAACTGGGCGATCAGCACCGATTAATTTTTCTATATGCTTCCATATGATTTTATGCTCATTTTTATAAAAATCTTCTTCTTTTATAACATCAGATACTTTATCCCAAGCACTATTATCTATAAATAATCCACCCAACACAGATTGTTCTGCTTCTATTGAATGAGGTGGAGTACGTAGATAATCTAAATCTTTTGATTTATTAATCATCATTATTTCATTGAAATCGTATTACTAATTATGGTTTTTGAATTAAAAATTTCAATGTATAAGAATTTGATTGAAATCAAATTCTTATACAAGAAATAAATTAAGAATTTTCTTTAGAAACTAATATAGTTATTTCAGCAACCACATCAGGATGCAGTTTTATTTTAGCTGAAAATTCACCAATTGTTTTTATATGTTGAACTGATAAAGTTATTTGAGATTTATTAATATTAAAACCAGATTTTTTTAAATTTTCAGCTATATCAAAATTAGTAACAGAACCAAACAGTCTACCGTCAACACTAGATCTTTGATATATAATTAATTGGAAACCAGATAATTTATTACTAATATCCATTGCATTATTAAATTTATCTAATTGTATTTGTTCCAATTCTATTCTTTTATCTTCAAATTCTTTTATAGCATTTTTTGTCGCACGACGCGCTATCTTCTTAGGAATTAAGTAGTTCCTTGCATATCCATCTTTAACACGAACCACATCCCCTAAATTACCTAGCGATGACACTTTTTCTAATAAAATAATTTCCATATTAACTCATATTTATTTATGATTATCTGTATAAGGCAATAAAGCTAAAAAACGAGCTCGTTTAATAGCAATCCCCAATTGACGTTGATATATAGCTTTTGTGCCAGTAAGACGTGCTGGAATTATTTTGCCATTTTCTTGTATAAAATCTTTTAAGATGTCTACATCCTTATAATCTATTTCATCTACTTTAGCAGCTGTAAATCTACAAAATTTACGACGTTTAAATAAAGGATTTTGTTGGACAAATTTGCGTTTTTCCTTAGGTTTTCGATAGAAAGACATTTTAATACCTTTAAATTATTTTGCAAATTATAAATAATTTTACAAATAAAAATTTTAATTATAACTAATATTTAGTTTAGTCGTCACTATTTGTTATTTTTTGCAAGTGAAATCTTAGAATTACTGAGTTTTTGTATATTGGGGCCAAAAAACCAGTTGCATAAAATTCCTTATCATATGGAATTTTATCTAAAGATATCGCTAAGGTTCCCAAAGCAAGAGCCTTAATTGTTAAGCTTATATTACGCTCAACATTAGATTCCAATACTTTAGAAAAGCTACTTAAGGTCATCTCTAATACCGGAATCCCAGTATAATTATACCTTATAGAATCTCGATTTAGAATCCTTGCATTAAGACTAAGAAGATTCATAGTAGATAATAAAAACTACTCTTCTATTACTTCTAATTCTTCTGTTGAAGAATTAGAAGATTCTTCTTTATTAACTGTTTTCATCATAATAGATGCTTCTGTCTCAGAATTTTTCTTTTTAATTATCATATGTCTTAAAATAGCGTCATTATAGCGAAAAGAATTTTCCAATTCATCTAGGATGCTTTGTGAACATTCAATATTTATACAAATATAATGTGCTTTTACTATTTTATTTATTTGATAAGCTAACTGACGTCTACCCCAATCTTCTACTCTATGAATAGTACCATTGGCTTCAGTAATAACAGAACTATATCTCTGTATCATCGCAGGAACCTGTTCACTTTGGTCTGGATGAACTATAAAAACAATTTCGTAGTGTCTCATTAATAAAACTCCTTATGGATGTTTAGAAAGTACCTTATGCAGTAATTCAAAACAGCTAGACAAAAATATCTAGCAAGTAATAACAAACAGATAAAGCAATAAAAATAATAATTATTTAAAAAATATATCTACCTTATATTATACACTTTTTTCAACTACAGCGTATGCTGAATGATTATGTATTGATTCAAAATTTTCGGCCTCTATTCTATATTTTTTTATATTTAAAAATTTACTATTTATGCTAGCAGCTAGATCACGAACTAAATCCTCAACAAATTTAGGGTTTTCATAAGCATATTCTGTTACATATTTTTCATCAGGCCTTTTTAATAAAGACCATAATTCACAAGATGCTTCTTTTTCAGCTAACGTAATAAAATCTGACATCTTAATATCAGAATAATCATTAAAAACAAGTGATATAGTAATATTAGACCTCTGGTTATGAGCTCCATATGAAGAAATAGCTTTTGAACATGGGCATAAACTTGTGACTGGAATTTGAATAATAAGTTCAAATTCAGTGTTTATTTTTTCAGTAACTCTAACTATCCACTCAACCTTATAATTCATTAAACTTTTAGATTTGGATATAGGGGCCGTTTTTTCTATAAAAAAAGGAAATGATAATGATATATCACCGTTAATAGCATTCAATAATGTTAACATTTCCAAAGACATATTACCCAATAGATTGGGAGTCAGTGCTTTAGTTCTATAATTTTCTAATAAAACTAGAAATCTAGACATATGAGTTCCTTTATCATTTTCTGATAATGAAACAGTCATAGTCCAATTAGCTATGGTATTTTGAATTACAGAACTAGCATCTGAAATATTAGTTGGCACACAAATATCACGAATCCCAACACGCTTTATAGGGATTTGTCTAGCATCTATTAAACTTTGTATATCTGGTATCTCAGAATTTGTATTTATTTTTTCCATGTATTTATATAATCAGTTAATTAATTGTTAATATAAAAAAATATCATAATAATTTATGAAAAGCATCTTTAATAGAAGATTCTATTCCATTACGATCTAGCCCTATTTCAGTAATTAATTGTTTAATATCACCATGATCAATAAATCTATCCGGTATACCCAATTGAAGAACTGGAATGTATAAATTATGTTTATGCAAAACTTCTATTACTGCACTACCAGCTCCTCCCATTATAGAGTTATCTTCTAAAGTAACAATAGCGCTATGAGTTTTAGATAAACTAATGATTAAGTCTTTATCAATTGGTTTAACAAATCTCATATCAGCAATAGTCAAATCCATCGAATCTGCAACAATATTTGCAGTATTAAATAAAGTACCAAATACAAGAATAGCAATATTTTTGCCGAATCTTCTTACTATTCCTTTACCTATATCTAAAGAATTTAATTCTTTATCAATATTTGTATCGAACCCTTCACCTCTAGGATATCGAACAATCGCAGGTCCATTATATATATAACATGTAGTTAGTAATAGACGTTGTTCATTTTCATCTGAAGGTGTAGCAATTATTAAATTTGGAATGCATCTTAGAAAAGATATATCATAGTTACCAGCGTGTGTTGCTCCATCAGCTCCCACTAAACCAGCTCTATCAACTGCAAAAGTTACATCTAGATTTTGAATAGCAACATCATGTATTAATTGATCGTAACCTCTTTGTAAAAAAGTAGAATAAATTGCTACTACTGGTTTTAATCCATCACATGCCATCCCAGCAGCAAAAGTAATTGCATGTTGTTCTGAAATTCCAACATCAAAGTATCTACTTGGGAATTTTTTTTCAAATTCTACTAACCCACTACCTTCTCTCATAGCAGGAGTAATTGCTATTAAATTAGCATCATAACTTGCCATATCACAAACCCAATTGCTAAAAACTTGAGTAAAAGTTTTATGGGAAGCTTTTTTTGATGTTAAGATGCCAATATCTAAATCAAATTTACTTGGTCCATGATATAATATTGGGTCTTTTTCAGCTAATTTATAACCTTTGCCCTTCTTTGTTACAATATGCAAAAAATTTAATCCAGATTCTTTTTTTATATCCTGTAAAACATTGGCTAAAGTAGTTACATTATGACCATCAATTGGTCCATAATATTTAAAACCTAACTCTTCAAAAAATGTCAAAGAACCATTTTTATAACTTTTTTGATTAGCAGTATTTGTTATATTGTCAATATTAGCATAAAAAAGACCTTGCATTAAATTATTGAAATATTGATTTAAAGATCCTACTGCTGGCGAAATAGACATGTGATTATCATTCAGAATAACCAAAAGATTAATATCTTTCATTACCCCTGCATTATTTATAGCTTCAAAAGCCATCCCAGCAGAAATCGAACCATCACCAATTACTGCTATATGCTGTCTATTTTTTAATTTTTTTTTGCTAGCTGCATAAGCCATTCCTAATGCAGCAGATATAGAGGTGGAAGAATGAGCAGTACCAAAAGCATCATAACAAGATTCAGATCTATTGGGAAATCCAGATATTCCATATCTCTGACGTAAAGTACCCATTTTTTCTCTTCTTCCAGTTAATATTTTATGGGGATAAGACTGATGTCCTACATCCCAAATAATAATATCATTTGGTGTATCAAATACATAATGTAAAGCTATAGTTAATTCTATAACTCCTAAACTAGATGAAAGATGTCCTCCTGTTTTAGAGACAATTTCTAAAACTTCTTGTCGTAATTCCTCAGATAATTTACTAAGACAATTAAAATCTAATTTTCTAAGATCAGATGGTAAATGAATCTTATCTAATAATTTGGAAGACATAAATTTATTCTATAATAGTTTCTGGATTTTTATTAAAAATATGTTTTAGTGGGAATAAATAAAACAAATATATTATATTTTGAGAAATAAATTCCATTAACTACAACAATATGCAAAGCACAACAATATACAGAATTACTAATCTTTTCAGATATTTTGCAATAAAAAAACAAATTTGTCTTTTTAATAAAATTAATTATATATTATTGCTAATAAGCAAAACAAATTTAATATCTAATTATGAGTCTCTAGATAGGAATCAAAAAGCACTGATAACAATTTAATTATCCATAGTTATAAGATATATATACAAATTTATTCTTCATTCAGTTGATTAATATCTAAGGGCTTAAGTAATTCACCATCTAATACTTTTATAGTCTCTTCAGCTTTAGCTATATAATTTTGACAAAAACGAACTAAATTTACACCACGACGATATAATGATAACGAATCCTCTAGAGTTATATTTTCTTGCTCCATACTAGAAACTAGTGTTTCTAACTCAAGAAGCGCTGTCTCAAAATCTAAATTTTTCATATTTTCTGATAAATTTAATGTATCATTTTTCATAGTAAGATCCATAGTATTTTTAACTTCAATATTTGATTAATATTTTTAAATATTATAAACACTAAAAAAATTATGTAATATAAATAAAATTTTAGAAAAAGAAATACGAATAATTAATTCGAAATTATGAATTTTAGAAGTTCGGCATATAATAAACTGTATCCTATAGTTTTATCTAAACTAAAAGAAGAAATTATCAACCTCTAATAATTCTTAAATCAGCAACGTAGCCGTTTCTTGAAAAGATTAAGAAGTATAACTTAACAAAACTAGAATTATACGATAAGAAAATTATATAAAGATTAAATCTGGTGGGCCCCCCGAGAGTCGAACTCGGCACCAACGGATTATGAGTCCGCTGCTCTAACCAGGCATGAGCTAGAGGCCCAGATACACAACTATAAGGTATTTTTTTTAATTTTGCAATAAAAAATTTAACTTAATTATTATCTAAAAAACTTTTTAATTTTTCAGCTCTACTAGGATGTCTTAATTTTCGTAATGCCTTAGCCTCAATTTGTCTAATTCTCTCTCTTGTAACATCAAACTGTTTGCCTACCTCCTCCAAAGTTTGATCTGTATGCATTTCAATACCAAATCTCATTCTTAAAACCTTAGCCTCCCTAGGGGTTAAAGAATCCAATACTTCTTTAACAATATTCTTCATAGAGCTATGCAAAGCAGCATCAGAAGGTGCTAAAGTGTTAGTATCTTCTATAAAATCACCTAAATGAGAATCATCATCTCCTATTTGAGTTTCCATAGATATAGGTTCTTTAGCTATTTTAAGGATTTTTCTAATTTTATCCTCAGGAATATCCATTTTTTGGGATAAAATCGAAGGATCTGGTTCTAATCCTGTTTCCTGCAAAATTTGACGGCTAATACGATTCATCTTATTTATTGTTTCTATCATATGGACAGGAATTCTAATGGTTCTAGCTTGATCTGCTATAGAACGTGTTATAGCCTGTCTTATCCACCAGGTAGCATATGTAGAGAACTTATATCCTCTACGATATTCAAACTTATCTACTGCCTTCATTAGACCAATATTGCCCTCTTGTATCAAATCTAAAAATTGTAAACCACGGTTCGTATATTTTTTCGCTATAGAAATAACTAAACGTAAATTAGCTTCAGTCATTTCTTTTTTAGCCTTAAGAGATTTATTCTCTCCAGTTGTCATTTGTTTATTAATTTCTTTAAATTCTTGAATTGGTAATACAATTTTTTCTTGAATTTCCAATATTTTTTTTTGCTTATTCTGTATAAGTAAAATCAACGGTTCTAATGATTGGAAATATTTGCTATTAAATATAGGTTCTTCAAACATCCATTGAGGATTAGATTCATTTCCTATAAAACACTGGAGAAACAGTTCTCTTGGCATGCCAGCTTTATCTACACATATATTTATTATAGATTTTTCTATATCCCTTATTTCTTGCATATGATATCTAATTGAATCAGCTAACTTAGCTATCATTTTCGCATTAAATCTTACACCCATTAATTCTTGTTGTATCAAATTTTTTGCTTCCAAGTACTCTTCAGAGTTGTATCCGTTCTCTAAATAAGCTTTTTGCATGTTTTTGAAATAACTAGTAACCGCTGAAAATTTTTCTAAGCTTTTTGTACGTAACTCTTCTAATTGTTTTGGAGACATTATGCCAGATGACATATCTAGCAATTCTTCATTTTCCGAAAAATTAAAATTTATGTTAGGATCATCACAATCTGAATTATCGATAAGCGCATCTACAATTTCATCTATTTGAAGTTGATCATTATTTACTTTTTCTATATCTAATAAAATTTCATTTAATGTTGTAGGACAAGCAGAAATAGCAGATATCATAAGACGCAAACCCTCTTCAATCCTTTTTGCTATTTCTATTTCCCCCTCTCTTGTTAAGAGTTCAACAGTGCCCATCTCACGCATATACATACGTACAGGGTCTGTAGTTCTACCAAAATCAGAGTCAACAGTCGTGAGAGCAGCCTCTGCTTCATCTTCAACATCATCATCATTAGATATTACAGTATTATTTTCACTCATCAATAGTGTATCTATATCTGGGGTTTTATCATAAACAGCAATCCCCATATCACTAAAAGTAGTAACTATTGTATCAAATACGTCATCATCTGCTAAATCATCAGGCAGACTATCATTAATTTCACCAAATGTAAGGTATCCTTTTTCTTTTCCTAATCTAATAAGATTTTTAAGGTTATTACGACGATTTTCATATTCCTCTTGGGAAATTGGTCCTTTTAAAATTAAATCTTTAGGATCATTTTTACTACGTCTACTTCGTTTGCTAGGTTTAGAATAAGTTAACATATCTACATTATTATCAACAGATAAACCATCGAAAAGCTCATCATCACTCTCAATAACATTATCATTAATTACAGTGTTAGATTTTTTAGTTAATTCACTCACTTTGATCGACATTAATAATTCATCTCTATTTATTAAGTTCTCATTATTGATATCTTTATTGGATTTTAATATTTTCTTTTTAACGACCTTCTTAGATTTTTTTAGATTATCTAATTCGTTAAATTCTTCAGAAGATAAAATATCACTACTATCATCACTATGATGATTTAAAGTATTATTTTTATTATTTTTATTTTTTTTTAAAACATTTTTATCTTTTTCTTTAGCCCTTGTAATCATACCTTTCCCACAATATTAAAATTTATTAATAAAGATCTAAAATTATAAAATTAAGAAATAAGAAATAAACATTTAATAAATAAGATATTATATATATAAAAAGCATAATTAATATTACGAATAAACATAACAATTTTAATTTAAATTACCTTTTTTAATTAAAAATAATTTATTAGACAATTCTTTATACTTATTTATATCGTTATCGGAGGTTAAACCTTGCTCAACAAGCAAGTTAATTTCTTTTTTCAAATATTCATTTTCTATTAATAATAAAGCATCTTCCCATTCTTTGACTGGGTCTGGTAGTAAAACTTCTTTTTGATTAGTGTGATTACTAATATTAGAAACCACTTTATACAATTCAGAATCTTTTGGTAAGGATTCTTGTAATGTTTCTAAAGTTTTAATATTTTTTTCTTGAATAATTAAAATTAAATCCTTTATATATTTTAAGTCAGGTTGTTTTTCTAAAATTTCTAATTGTTGAATACCAACCATATCATCAATATATTGTAGATTAAATATTATTAAATTTAGTAAATGTTTAGCAAGAGATGGAACCTTTTGACTATTACTAGTAGAATTATGAGGGTTTGCCTTTTTTTGAATTTGATGAAAATTTGTATTGTTTTTATTCTTAAAATAAAAATTGTTTAAATTTCTATTTTTAATAGAAGATAACAATTTGATATCGTTATTATTAAAATTCAATAAATTCGCAATCTCTTTCTCAAGCTGTATACGAAAAGCATTAAGAGGCATAGAACTTAACAAAGAAAGAGACTCGTTCCAGCAAGATACTCTACCTTCTGCCTCTAAAATATTATGTTTTTTCTGCATTTCATTGATAAAAAATTTTGATAAAGAAATAGAATTATCTATGATTTCTTTAAATTTATTAATTCCGTATTCTAAAATATAAGAGTCAGGATCATGGTTCTCTTTTAAAATTAAGAACCGTATTTCATAATTATCTTTTAATTCTTTTAAACAGATTAATAATGCTTTCCATGCGGCCCTATGACCAGCATCATCTCCATCAAAACTAAAAATTATTTTATTAGTTAGTGAAAATAATTTCGTTATATGGTCAGAACTTATTGAAGTTCCTAGTGTAGCCACTACATTAGGAACACCATATTGAGTTAGAATAATGACATCAAAATATCCTTCAACAACTATTGCAAATCCTTGCTTTTTTATGCTTTTTCTAGATTCCCACAAACCATACAATTCTTTTCTTTTAGAAAATAAGGTGGTTTCTGGAGAATTTAAATATTTTGGAAGCTTTCCATCGATTGCCCTTCCTCCAAAACCGACGACATTACCATAATAATTTCTTATTGGGAACATGACCCTTTGTCTAAATCTATCATATCTTCTTGTTTCATCTATAACAAGACCTACTTCTTTAATACAAGGATCATTATAATTATCAAAACATTTAGATAAAAAATTAGCCTCAAAACCTGACCAACCAATTCCAAAAAAATCTATAGTATCTTTATGAATTTTTCTTTTTGACAAATAATTTAGAGCATTAGATGATTTCGATAGACATGAATGATAATACTCCTGAGCTCTATTCATTATGCTCAATAACTCTCTTTCCTTTTTTTGTTTTTTAGACAAAAAATTAGTATTTTTACCTTCGTCAGGAATCGTTAGACCAACAGATGATGCCAATTGTTTTACGGCATCAGAAAAACTAAGAGCAAGATATTCCATTATAAATGTAATGGAATCACCATGAGCTCCACAACCAAAACAATGATATATTTTTTTTGTCTGACTTACAGTAAAAGAAGGACTTTTTTCAGAATGGAATGGGCAAAGACCAACTAAATTAGACCCCGTTTTTTTCAAAACAACATAAAAACCTATAACTTCTACTATATCTAGTCTAGACAATAAATCTTGGATAAAATATTTTGGAATCAAATAAAAACAATTGCTAGTACATACGAGGAGGTAATTGTTGACTGCGTATACGTTTATAATGACGTTTCACAGCAGCAGCAAGTTTACGTTTTCTTTCAGCTGTTGGTTTTTCATAGAATTCTCTAGAACGTAATTCTGTCAACAGTCCAGTTTTTTCAACTGTGCGTTTAAAACGACGCATAGCTGATTCAAAAGGTTCATTTTCTTTAAGCTTAACAATAGGCATAATCAATATTTTAATTTAAAAGAATATTTATAATCAAATTTCACTCTACAGCAACAAAAAATTAATACCGCGAGTTAACCCACTTAATTCTACATTAAAACAATGCTTTTAGACAACTGTTTTAATCAAGATAAACATATATTTATCTTGATTAAAACACATACAGAATTAGATTATATATAATCTAATTCTGAAGTATTATAATTTCTAAAACAAATGTCTTAAAACTATGGTTTCATTACGATCAGGGCCTGTAGATACTAAATCTATTGGCACACCAGATACTTCAGCTATTCTTCCCAAATAATGTCTAGCTTCTAATGGTAGTTGATCAAATTCTTTGATACCAAAGGTTGAGGACTTCCATCCAGGCATTTCTTCGTATACAGGCTCTAATCTTGAAACAATTTCAGAACCATATGGCAATATATCAAGAAATTCATTACCTAAACGATAGCCAACACAAATCTTTAAATTTTCAATTCCATCTAAAACATCAAGTTTTGTGATGCAAAGACCAGAAACGCCACTTAACCGTACAGATCTTTTAAGTGCAGCTGCATCTAACCAACCGCAACGTCTAGGTCTACCAGTAACAGAACCAAATTCCTTACCAACATTAGCTAAATGAATTCCTAGCTCATCATCTAGCTCAGTAGGAAATGGACCTGAACCGACACGAGTAGTATACGCTTTTGTAATACCTAAAACATAATTTATAGATTGAATACCTACTCCAGAACCAGCAGAAGCTGAACCAGCAATACAATTACTACTAGTTACGTAAGGATATGTGCCGTGGTCAATATCCAATAAAGAACCCTGAGCTCCTTCAAATAAGAGTTTGCCTCCAGATTCTTGCAAAGAATATAAACTGTTAGATACATCAGTAACCATAGGAGATAATACATCTGCTATTTTTAAATAGCTATCTAATATCTCATTAAAGTCCAAAATTGATGCATTAAAGTAATTTTTAAGGATAAAATTATGATATTCTAGCGATTCTGATAATTTTTGAGAAAATAAATTATAATTAAAAATATCTTGAAGCCTTATAGCTCTACGAGCTATTTTATCTTCATAAGCAGGACCAATACCCCTTCCTGTAGTACCAATTTTTTCTTTTCCTTTGCTTTGTTCTCTTGCCTGATCAATTGCCACATGATACGGAAGTATCAAGGGACATATTTCAGAAATTTTTAAACGAGAACGAACATCTATACCAACAGACTCTAACTCACCTATTTCTTTGAGTAAATTTTCTGGAGATAAAACTACACCATTCCCAATAAAACATGATACATGAGGTCTCATTATTCCAGAAGGAATTAACCTCAGGACAGTTTTTTTACCATTTATCCAAAGAGTATGACCTGCATTATGACCACCTTGAAACCTTACTACAGCATCAACAGATTCAGTAAGCCAATCTACAATCTTACCTTTACCTTCATCACCCCATTGAGTGCCTATTATTACTATATTTTTGCTCATATTAATCAACTTAATAATATAAAAATATCAAATCGAATGATAAATAAAATCATTTACTATTAATATTTAATATAAATAATTTTATAAATCATTAACTTGCCATATGCCATCAAACAAAACAAGTTTGCGATCAAAAACAAATTCATCTTGAGATGGATAACCTCCTGGTAACATTTGAATTACTATTTCACCATCTTGACGTAATTTTTTTATACAATTTAATAAATCTTTATCACGGCCCCAAGGAGCTAAAATAGCACTTGGTTTTTCCATTCTAAAAAGACCTCTAGCTAATTTACGTAAATCTAAACTAAAACCTGTCGCAGCTCTAGCACGACCAAATGCAATACCAACATTATCATACCTGCCACCTTTAACCAGTGTATCACGCCAACCTTCAGCATATAAAGAAAAAGTTACTCCAGAATGATAACCATAACCAGAAACATCAGCTAAATCTATTCCTAATTCAACATCATCTAATGAATGAATCAAAATTTGCAACGCATCAAGAGCTCCTATAATACCAGGATTAGATGGTAGAGATTTTCTAGCTAAAGAAATAACATTTTCTGTGTCTCCATATAAAGAAGATACTATCTTTAAAGACTCCAATGTATCACTTCTTATATTTTTAACGAAATTGGATAATTCTAAAATACCAGCGACATCTTTTTCTTTCAATAAAGAAAGAATCAAATCAACATTAGCAGAAGCAGCATGATCTGAGTTTATTATACTACGTATAACACCAGGATGACATAAATCTAGTTTATAACTACTGATGCCAGCTAATTTAATAGTATCAATAGCCAATTGAATTATTTCAAAATCAGCCTCTACTCCAGCATGCCCATATATTTCTGCTCCAATTTGCAATAATTCTCGACTAGACAAAAAATCATTAGGTAAAGCATGAAAAACATTTCCACAATAACATAATCTTGTTATGCCATCTCTGTTTAATGAGTGAGCATCTATTCTACTAATTTGTGGAGTCATATCTGCTCTTATACCTAATGTCCTACCTGATAATTGATCTACAAGTTTACAAGTTTGTAAATTCAAATCACTACCAGTACCTGACAGTAAAGAATCTATATATTCTACTAATGGTGGACAAACAAGCTCAAAACCATAAGTTTTGTATAAATCAAGTAATTTATGACGTAATCCCTCAATATGTCTAGCTTCAATTGGCAAAATATCAGCAAGATTTTCTGGTAGTAACCAATTACTCATTAGCTATATTTCCTAAATAAAATTTATCAAATCTATTTCAAATCATTTTTTTTCATAAACTGAAAAAAATCAGAACTTGTATCTACTACTAATGTATCATCCTTATTAGAAAAAGATTTTTTATAAGCTTCTAGACTCTTGTAAAACTTATAAAAACTATGATTTTTACCAAAAGATGAAGCATAAATTGCACTTGCAATAGCATCACCTTCTCCTTTAATTGCTTCTGCTTGAGCATTGGCTTTAGCTAATATTTCCTCTCGAGATCTATCTGCCTCTGCTCTAATTTTTTCACTTTCCGCTGCCCCTATGGATCTTAATTCATTAGCAACTTTTGTACGTTCAGCTTCCATTCTTCTATATACTGACTTAGAAATTTCAGGTGCAAATTCAATTCTACGTAATCTTACATCAACAATTTCAACACCCAACGGGGCTGCTCTAGATGCTACGTTATTAAGAATTTCCGTCATAATTTCACTTCTTTCTACAGAGACAACTTCTTTTACTGTTCTAACATTGACTGAGGCATTCAAGGCATCTCTAATTTGTGCTTGTAATTTTTCTTGTGCAGCCCTTTCATTACCCTCAAAAGTTACATAAAATAATTTTGGATTAGCTATTCTCCATTTAACAAAAGAATCAATAGACAAATTCTTTTTTTCTGATGTTTGAATTCGCTCTGCATCCTTTGATTCAATTGTAAGTATTCTTTTATCAAGAAACTCAATATTTTGAAATGGCGCTGGTAATTTGAAATATAAACCAGGAGAACTAATTTCCCTACTAATTTCACCAAGTGAGAAAACTAATGCATAACTACGCTCATTTACGACAAACATTGTAGAACAAGCTAATACAAATAAAACAAAACAACTAGATAGTATTAAAAATATACGTTGCATAAAAAATCTTTTCTATTAGTACAATGAACGATCACGCTTTATTTTATCCGATGATTTATTAATAGTTTTAAAATTATTATTTTCATCAATATCATAAAGTTTTTTTTCTACTTTTTCTTCTAATAAATCATTTTTCTTAGTTGTAAAAGAATCATTGATTTTATTATTTAAGGAGTCTAAAGGTAACAACAAAACATTACTATTTTTAGAATCAATCATCAACTTGTTAGATTTAGAAAAAATACTTTCCATAGCCTCTAGATATAAACGAGTTCTTGTTATATCAGGCGCCTTTTCATATTCTTTTAAGATACTACAAAAACGAGATGACTCACCTTTAGCTTCGCCTATTACTGTAGCTTTGTAGGCCTCTGCTTGCTCTAAATATCTAGAGGATTGACCACTAGCTAATGGTATAACCTGATTTGCATAGGCATATCCTTCATTAATTTTTCTTTCCCTATCTTGTCCTGCCTTCACTGCATCATCAAAAGCAGCTTGTACTTGTTCTGGCGGTTGAACATTTTGTATAGCAACTGCAGTTATCTGAATACCAGTACTGTAATTATTTAAAATATTTTGCATAAGCTTTTGAACTTCAAAAGTAACAGCAGTACGACCTTCATACAAAACAAAATCCATATTTTTCTTACCTACTATTTCTCGCATAGCAGTTTCAGCAGCTTGTTTAACAGATTCATCAGGATCTCTTATTTTAAATAAATAATCAACAGCTCCATTTATGCTCAAGCGATATTGAACAACAAATTGCATATCTACAATATTCTCATCTGTTGTAAGCATTAAAGATTCAGATAGAACTTTATTTTGAGAATTCCCACGAAACCCTACCTCAAAAGTACGCAACTGAGATAAGTTTACCATTTCATGATGTTCTATAGGGAATGGTAAATGCCATCTAAAACCTGGTTGCGCTGTTCTATAATATTTTCCAAATCTAGTAATTACAGAAACTTGACCTTCTTTAACAACAAAAAAACTACTAGATAGCCAGATAATAGAACAAAATGCAATGAATAAAAAAAAGAAAAAACCAGAATTTTTAAAATTAAAATATGGCATTTTATCACTATTATTTTTTCCATACTTTCCAAAAACATTAGAAAAACGTTTACTTAAATCATTCCAAACATCATCTAAATCTGGTGGATTATTATTTTTTTTAGACTCATCAGAAAAATCTTTGTTTTTTCCGCGCCCCCAATTAGAATCATCAAAATTAAATATATTAAAAATTCTCAATATCTTGCCCCATTGTATTACAAGCATTAATTATCGCTTCGGTTAAACCATTTATTCCAGTTTTTTTGAGTGCGCTCAAAAAAACACTATCAATAATATTATTTAAACCATATTCTACCCTAGGTTGTACATTAGATAAATCAATCTTATTGTAAATCATAATTACTGGTATATCAGATGCCCCTATTTCTTTAATAACATTATTAACATTATCTATTTGTGCTTGATAATTTTCATTCGAAAAATCAACCACATGAAGTAATAAATCAGCGCTTACAGCTTCGTGTAGTGTTGCGTGAAATGAATCTATCAAATTATGCGGTAAATCTCGTATAAAACCTACTGTATCAGAAATAACAATATCTTTATTAGAATTATTTATCCATATACGGCGAGATGTTGTGTCTAATGTTGCAAATAGTTGATTAGCAACATAAGTTTTTTCTTTTGTTAATAAATTAAATAATGTAGATTTTCCTGAATTTGTATAACCAACTAAAGAAATTGAAAATACCCTATTATGCTCACGAAGAGTTCTTTGTGCCACCCTTCTAGATTTTATTTTCTTTAAACGCTCTTTTAAAAGCTTAACTTTGCTAGATATAATACGTCGATCAATCTCAAGCTGTGACTCACCAGGACCCCTCATACCAATTCCACCACGCTGACGCTCCAAATGAGTCCATAACCTAGTTAATCTTGTAGATAAATATTGTAATTGTGCTAATTCAACTTGAAGCTTACCTTCATGACTTTTAGCTCTTATAGCAAAAATATCTAAAATTAAAGCAACTCTATCAACTACTCTAACCCCCCATCTTAACTCAAGATTTCTTTGTTGTGATGGAGATAATGAAGCATCAAATAAGACTATTTCTATAGAAAGCTCTGTTATTAAATATGATATTTCTTCTACTTTTCCAGAACCTATAAAAAATTTTCTATCAGGAATATCTCTCTTAACAACTATATGATCTGCTATGGAAGCTCCAGATGATTGGGCTAGCATGAAGAACTCTTTTAAATTATCATCAAAAAAAACATCACCTAAATTGACTCCAACTATTAAAGATTTCATACAACAAATTCACCGTGTTAATAAACGACAAAACAGCATAAAAATTATAATATTTTTTAAACTATTCCGCTTCAAAATCTTCCTGAAAACTTATAGCTCTAGAAGGAACCACAGTTGATATGGCATGTTTATATACCATCTGTGTTACTGTATTTCTTAATAAAACAACATATTGATCAAATGCTTCTATTTGCCCTTGCAGTTTTATTCCATTAACCAAATATATAGATATTGGCACATGATCTTTACGCAATTTATTTAAAAATGGATCTTGTAGAGTTTGACCTTTATTATTCATTATTTATGTTCCATATGTTTGTTATAAATATTTGTCTATTACGAGTTCAACTGACATAAAATATGCTAAATCAATAGAAAAGCTAATTCAAATTAGACTATTTCTTATTTAATTTTAATAAAATATTGATTTAAATTATATTTAACACTAATGAAAATTGAATTCTAAATAAAATTAAGTGTAAGTAATATTTTATATAATACAACAACAAATAATTAGTTATGTTTTTTATTGCACTTTAACATATATAAATATTTTATATCTTCATAAAAGATGTTGTGTATATACATACTCAAAGATATCAAAAATCTAAATATATGGATTTTTTGATGACTTAAATTCAATTCTTAACGGCGTACCTTTTAAAGATAATTCTTTTCTGAAAAATGATTCAAGATATCTTATATAAGAACTAGAAATATGTTCAAGAGAATTTCCATGAATTACAATAATTGGAGGATTTTGCCCACCTTGATGAGCATAACGCATTTTTGGTCTAATTATATTTTTTTTAGGAGGAGGTTGTTTAGTAATCGCTAGTTTAAGTAGCTTATTAAGCTTGGGAGTAGATAATTTAGCAAAAGAAGAATCATAAGCCTCATTTACAGATAAGAAAATGTCATTAATATGATGTTTTTTTAATGCTGAAATCATATGTAACTTAGCAAATGACAAAAAATGTATTTTTCTTCTAAAAGATTTTTCTATATTTTTTATTTTTTCTTTTTCTAAAATATCACATTTATTAAAAGCTATGACAATTGCTTTGCCTGATTCTAAAATAAAACCAGCCATGTGAGCATCTTGATCAGAAATATCCTCATTTGCATCTATAACCAATAAAACAACATCACTAGATTCAATTGCCTGAATGGTTTTTATTACTGAAAATTTTTCAATATGATCGATTACCCTACTTTTACGACGCATACCAGCAGTATCTACCAATGTATATTTTCTACCATCAAAATTAAAATCAACATTTATAGAATCTTTAGTTGTACCAGGCATATCAAAAGCTATTAGCCTCTCTTCTCCTAGAAACGAATTAATTAATGTAGATTTTCCAACATTTGGTTTGCCAATTATAGCCAATTTAATAGAAGAGTTAGATTCTACAATATTCTGCCGTTCATCAAAATTATGTTTTGTAAATCCACTTAATGCATCTTCAATTAAATGATAAATACCATCGCCATGAGATGAAGAAATCAAATATGGTTTACCCAATCCTAATTCATAAAAGTCATTACCAAAATTACTTAAATTCATTCCTTCTGATTTATTAATAGCTAGTAATATAATTTTATTAGAAAATCTACGCAACAACTTAGCAATTTCATAATCTTGCGAACATATTCCCGAACGACCGTCAAGCAAAAATATAACAACATCAGATTCCAATATAGCTTGATTGGTTTGAGAAGCAATTTTCAAAGAGAATTGATCTTTAGAATGAATATCAAGACCACCAGTATCAATCACAATAAAATTATATGATGCAAAATGAGCTTCTCCATAATGTCTATCACGAGTGAGACCTGAAAAATCAGCAACTAACGCATTTTTTGTTTTTGTCAAACGATTAAACAAAGTAGACTTACCTACATTTGCTCTTCCTACTATCGAAACTATTGGTTTATAATACACGGTAACAACTTAAAAAATGAAAATTAAATATCTATTATATAAATACCATCTACGGCATTAACTATAATTTTATTATTACTAAAAACAACCGAAGATAATATACTATTCTTGCTAATCTTAACTTTATAAAATGTAGAACCATCATCAGAGGAAATAAAATATAATTGACCAAAAGAATCACCACAAACTATTAACTTATTTACTGCTAAAATAGTTCTAAATTTGCAATTTTTTATAATTATTTTCTTCCAAATAACACTTCCATCTATGGCATCAAACTTAACCAACTCTCCTTCATTACTTAAAGCATAAATAAACCCATCAGACATGCACATAATATTACATGATGAAAACAGTTTACTCCATTTAACATTAACTGTATTTGTTATATTTAGACAAGTAATATAATTTTTACTAGTAGAAAAATAAATATTATCTTTATATATTAAAAAAGCACCATTAATACCTAATAAATGATTGTTTATGTTACCTAAAAAAATTGGAATTTTCCATTCTATAAAACCAGTATTAATATCGATTGATGAAATGCTATTATTTGTGCTATATGTTATGAGAGACTTATTAAAACATAACATGGGAGAATAAATAGAAGAAGATACTGAAAAAAAATAATTATTTAATGACCAAATTACTTCTCCATTATTAATATAAAAAGCATTAATAGATAAATCACAAGTCCTAATTATAAGAATATTTTTATATATAACTGGTGGAGTATCAATTACATTGTTTACTAATGACGACCATTTTTGATTTCCGTTACTATCCAATACTAGGATATCCCCTTTTTCAGAAACAACCACAACATTAGCAGCATCAGCAACTATGGATACTACATGATCAATAGATCTTTTTCTTTGCCATAAACATTTATGATTAACAACATCTAACTTGGCAATATTTCCATCTAAAGAAGCTACATATATGTAATCACCTATTACCTTTGAAATTAAATCAATTGTAAATTCAGAGAATAAATTTTCATAAGACAAATAGCTATTATGATATGTTATTTGTGGCTCATCAGCATCTGTAACTGCAAGAGACTTATTATGAATACTTATAAAAAGCAATAAAAAACAGATTACTTTTTTAAATAAAAAAACAAATTTATAAGAAATCATATAATTCTAATTATAAGAATCAATTTTTAACTGAATTATTTTAAATAAAGGATCATTTTTATCCATATGATTTAAAGATAATTTCCAATTTTCTATAGCTTTACTCAAGTTACCTTGTGCAAAAAAAACATCACCTCTACTATTATCAAATAAACCTTCAAAAGATTTTGGAGAATGCTTCAAACATTCTAATGCCCTATCATATTCACCAATATTTATAAATACATTAGATAAACGCAGTTTCGCAATATGTTGAAACACGTTATTCTTTTCAATATTAGATAACCATATTAATTCAGTTTTTGCTTCATCAAATAACAATTTTTCTTGAAATACATTAGCAGCAATCAGCGAAGATAACTTAGAATAAGAATCATTAGTATTGTTTTTTTTAATTGTATCTAATAATTCTTTCATTTTTTCAATATTAACAGGATTTGTAGTTACCACTTGTTCAAATAATTCAAAATCTCTCATATTATTAATAGTTGTTTTCTTAAAGAAAAAATATTTTATTAAAAATATAGAAAAAAAAACTATCAATAAAAATATTATTTTTTTTCTCGTTATAAGAAATAATTTATTCATAATAAAACCTAAAATTATTTTTTTATTTTATCTTTTAAAAAAGGTATTAATAGTTCTATAGAGATTTTTTCCTGATTAACTTTATAATTATGAGGCACACGTAATAATTTTATGCTTGCAAAATTATTTGCAACCTCATCTTCTCCAAAAACTATAGCTAGTGTAGCGTTACTCAAATCAGCCATTCTAAACTGGCGTTTTAAACTATCATTTAAACCACAATGAACTATTACTTTAAATCCAGCATCACGTAATTTTTCAGCATAATTAAATGATAACTTTTGAGCTATTAAACCACGATGAGTAATATAAATATCACATTCTTCAATTCTAGAAGGATTTTTATAAAAATTCCATAATTCTATTAGTCTTTCAAATCCTATAGCAAAACCAGCAGCAGGAATATCCTTACCTCCAAGCATGCTAAATAAATTATCATACCTACCACCACCACAAACTGTACCTTGAGAACCCAATTTATCTGTAGTCCACTCAAAAACTGTCAAATTGTAATAATCCAATCCTCTTACTAAGCGGTTATTAATATAATATTGAATATTATTAGACTTTAAAAAATCACATACAGAATCAAAATAATTTAATGATTTATCTGATAAAAAATCCAATAAAACTGGAGCTTCCTTCATTAAAGAAGATATAACTGGATTTTTACTATCTAAGATCCTTAATGGATTAGAATATAAACGTTTTTTGCTAATCTCATCTAAATGATCTATATTTTTTTCAAAAAAACTTAATAATACTTCTTTATAATTCAATCTATCTTGATAAGAACCAAGACAATTAACTTCTAATCTAACATTTTTAATACCTAGAATTTCCCATAGCCTAGACACCATAATCATTAATTCAGCATCTAAATCAGGGCCTTCAAAACCAACTGCTTCTACATCAACTTGATGGAATTGTCTATATCTTCCTAACTGTGGACGCTCATGCCTAAAAACTGGCCCAAGAGAATATAATCTACGAGGTCTTTCATACAATATATTATGTTCTATAGTAGCTCTAACTATTCCTGCTGTAATTTCTGGACGCATAGTTAAAGAGTCGTTATTATAACTATCTCTAAAAGAATACATTTCTTTTTCTACTATATCAGTTACCTCACCTATACCTCTTTGAAATAAGCTAGTTTGCTCCAGGATAGGAACTCTGATATTAGAATATCCATAACTATGGAGCCAATCAAATAAAATATTTTCTAAACGAAACCAATCAAAACTTCTTGAAGGAAGGATATCATTCATTCCTCGTATCGCTAAAATTTTTTTAGTATTTTTATTATTTACCATACTTTTTTCTTAAAAAGAATTCTTGTGAGAGCATTAAAAACTAAAATAAATAATATACTTATGAAAATTGAAAAACTACTCTTTTTTTAATGTAATCCCATAACTAGAAAACCGGAATAACATTATCATCATATATCCTAAAAAGCATAAAAAACTCAAGATTTATACAAATACTATTTATCATAAATATACAAGACTAGTTTAACATTTCATAAAACTTATATAGTAAAAATTTTTATGTTATGAAAAATCACTAATAATTTTTCATATTTATAGTTTAATAGATTCATTAACCTTGATCTTAGTAATATTTTTAATACTACCAGCCAATTGACCACATGCTGCATTTATATCATCACCTCTCGTTTTTCTTACCGTAGTAATAATTCCTTGAGAATTTAATATTTTTACAAAAGATAAAATTCTACTTTGTGTAGATCTTTTCAACTTGGAATTAGGAAATGAGTTAAATGGTATTAAATTTATTTTACATTTAATATTTCTTACTAACTCAACCAATTCAAAAGCATGTGTATCTGAATCATTTATATTATCTAGCATACAATATTCAAATGTAATAAAATCTCTAGGTGCATAAGACACATAATTCTTACAAGAACTAATTAGTTCTTGTAGTGGGTATTTTTTATTTATTGGTACTAACCTATCCCTTAGTTCATCATTAGGAGCATGTAAAGAAATAGCCAAAGAAACAGGACAATCATTAACCAATTTATCAATCATAGGAACTATACCTGATGTAGATAAAGTTATTTTTCTTTTTGATAATGCATATGAATTTTCATCTATCATCAAACGTAAAGCAGGAAGAACCTGTCCATAGTTTAATAAAGGCTCTCCCATTCCCATCATTACTATATTAGTTATTTTAGGAGAATTGATAATGGATTTATCTATATTTCCAGAAAAAAAATCATTATTTATATTTTTTTGTGCCCACCATAGCTGACCAATAATTTCACTAGTAGTCAAATTACGATTAAATCCTTGTTGACCAGTAAAACAAAAACTGCAATTTACAGTACAACCTGCCTGACTAGATATACAAAGAGTATTTCGATTGCTATCAGGTATAAAAACTGTCTCAACTGCATTATCAAAACCAACATCAAATAACCATTTTCTAGTTCCATCTATAGAAAAATACTGTGTTTTTAATGGCATTGCTTCTATTTTAGCTACTGCTTTCAAATAATTACGTAGTTTTATAGAAAGATTAGTCATATGATCAAAACAATCAACTTGATCTTTATGAATCCATCTCTTCAATTGAGAAATCCTGTAATTACTATAACAATCACACTCTTCTAGAATTTTTCTTAAAGATAGATCATCCATACCTAGCAGGTTAATAAAAAGATTATCTCCCATAAAAAACTATAATTTACGAGAATGGATTTCCATTTCAGAAAAGAAAAAAGCTATTTCATTCTTTGCATTTTCTTCTGAATCAGAACCATGTACAGCATTAGCATCTATATTATCAGCAAAATCAGCCCTAATTGTTCCTTTCTTTGCTTTTTTTGGATCCGTGTCACCCATAATATTACGATTAATTTGAATAGCATTTTCTCCTTCTAAAACTTGAATAAATACAGGTCCTGAAATCATAAAATTTATTAAATCTCTAAAAAAAGGCCGTTCTTTATGAACAGAATAAAATGACTCTGCCTCATAAGTAGATAATTTATGAAAACGCGAGGCTACTATAAATAAACCATTTTCTTCAAAACGAGATATGATTTTCCCAATACAATTTTTAGACACTGCATCAGGTTTTATTATTGATAAAGTACGTTGAATAGCCATTTAAATTCCTATTTTTTAATTTAGTAAAAGCAATAATATACAATAAAATAACAATCTAATTATTTTTGATTTATCGTTATACTATAAAATAAAAACAAATTAAACCAACCATAATTAAAAGTTATTAAATTAGTAGTTAAACCTATATAATATAAGGTCTAATTTATTATACACATTTTAAGTTGAAATAAGCATTATCGGAATTATATTCAATGATTACAGAATCAAAAAAAATTATTATTAATAATATGCTAAATAAAAGTTTTGAACCATCAGAAATAGAAAACAAATGGTATACAAAATGGTATAGAAATGGATGTTTTGAAGAAAAGAATAATTTAGATAAACTAAATGATACAAAAGATAACTATTCTATACAATTTCCTCCTCCTAATGTAACAGGGACTCTACATATGGGTCATGCTTTTAACCAAACCATAATGGATTGTTTAATAAGATACAATAGAATGTTAGGTAAAAATACTATTTTTGTACCAGGTACAGATCATGCTGGAATAGCAACGCAATTAGTGGTAGAAAGACAATTAGAGAAAGAAAATAAATCCAGATACACTATAGGTAAAGAAAAGTTTATTAAAGAAGTATGGAAATGGAAAGAAAAATCTGGAAACATCATTACCGATCAAATAAAGCGTCTTGGGATTTCTGCAAATTGGGATCGTGAATATTTCACTATGGATGAAGATATGTCCATTGGAGTTATAGAAACTTTTATACGACTTTATGAACAAGGCTTAATATATAGAGGACAAAAACTAGTCAATTGGGATCCAAAACTTCTTACAGCTGTATCAGATTTAGAAGTTGAAATGCAAGAAACAGATTCTTTTATGTGGTATATAAAATATAACATAGTAGAACAAGATATAGATAACCCTACACATTTAGTTATAGCGACAACTCGTCCAGAAACAATATTTGCAGACAATGCTATATGTATTCATCCTGACGACAATAGATATAAACATTTAATAGGAAAAAATGTTTATATACCTATTACTGATAGACAAATTCCGATTATATCAGATAATTTTGTTGATATTAATTTTGGTACTGGTTGTGTAAAAATAACTGCTGCCCATGATTTCAATGATTATCAGTGTGCTATTAGGCATAATTTACCATTAATTTCAATTTTTACCAAAGATGCCCATTTAAACGAGAATGTTCCTGAAGAATTTCAAGGATTAGAACGTTACAAAGCAAGAGAATTAGTAATAAAAAAATTGGATAATACAAATTTTTTGATAAAAACTGAACCACATAAGATTGTCCAACCAGTAGGAGATAGAACTGGGGTTGTTTTAGAACCTATGTTGACTGATCAATGGTTTGTATCTACTACTAAGTTAGCTCCAAATAACAGTATAAATCCTGGTAAAAGTCTTTCAAAAATAGCTCTAGAAGTTATAGAAAAAGAAGAAATAAAATTCTATCCAGATAATTGGAAAAATACTTATAAACAATGGTTGGTAAATATACAAGACTGGTGTATATCTAGACAACTATGGTGGGGGCATCAAATTCCAGCATGGTATTCAGAAGACGGCCAAATATTTGTAGCTCATAATGAAAAAGAGGCCTATAAAAAAGCATCTATAGCTGGAGTTAACGGAATTCTAAAACGAGATGAAGATGTATTAGATACATGGTTTTCTTCTGGGTTGATTCCTTTTACTACTATGGGCTGGCCTAACGAAACAAGTGATATGCAAAAATATCTACCTTCGAATGTATTAATCACTGGTTTTGATATTATATTTTTTTGGGTTGCTAGAATGGTAATGCTTACAAAGCATATGACAGGTAAAATACCATTCAAAAATATATATGTCCATGGATTAATTAGAGATTCCGAAGGCAAAAAAATGAGTAAATCTAAGGGTAATACTTTAGATCCACTCGATTTGATAGATGGGATAGAACTAGAAAATTTGATAAAAAAAAGAACATCAGGTTTATTAAATCCAAAACAGGCTGAAAAAATAAAACAACTTACTAAAAAACAATTCCCACAAGGAATAAAAGGAGTAGGAACAGATGCATTAAGATTTACAATGTCATCTTATGCAACATTAGGACGTGATATAAATTTTGACATAAAAAGATGTGAAGGTTATAGAAATTTCTGTAATAAATTATGGAATGCAACAAGATTCGTATTACTAAATGTAGAAGAAGATTATAAGATCTCAAAAAATGATATCGATGATTCTCAATACCTCTCTTTTGCTGATCACTGGATTATTTCAAGATTACAAAATACTATTATAGAAGTAAAAAAAGCATATGATGAATATCGATTTGACAATGTAGCTAATACTATATACAAATTTTTTTGGGATGAATTTTGTGATTGGTATTTAGAAATAGCCAAAGTACAAATAAAACAATTTTCAGAAAAAGAACAAAATAGCACTAAAAAAACATTATTGATTGTATTAGAAGAAGTGCTGA
The DNA here is from genome assembly GCA_027557655.1 of Candidatus Kinetoplastibacterium crithidii. Classification (NCBI taxonomy): domain Bacteria; kingdom Pseudomonadati; phylum Pseudomonadota; class Betaproteobacteria; genus Candidatus Kinetoplastidibacterium; species Candidatus Kinetoplastidibacterium crithidiae. The sequence continues at coordinate 435,885 of CP064915.1, forward strand.
GATTAGCACATCCAATTATCCCATTTATCACAGAAGAATTATGGCAAAAAGTATCATTATTTTTCAATGATTATGTTAATAATAACTTTATAAGTATTTCTACACAAGAATATCCAAAAGAAAATAGAAATAAAATAAATTTAGCAATAGAAGAAGATTTTATTGAACTCAAATCTCAAATTGAAGCAGTAAGAACACTCAGAGGGGCGATGAATCTATCTCCAGCTGATAAAATTCCTTTATTAGTAAAAGGAAATATTACAAAATTAAAACGTAATTCACCTTACATAATCCACTTTGGAAAGCTAAGAAGTATAGAAATAGTACATGATATTCCTAAATTAGAAGCCCCTGTGCAAATAGTAGGTGAAACATATTTGATGTTAGATATAAAAATAGATATCAACTTAGAATTATTAAGATTAGAAAAAGAACAAAATAAGATAATGGAGGAAATTAATAAATGCAACCTAAAACTTCAAAATAATAATTTTATACAAAATGCTCCAGAAAACATTATAAATCAAGAAAAAAATAGACTAGAAAAATTTCAACTGACCATTACTAATATTAATAGTCAAATTGATAAAATAAAAAAAGCACTATAATATATAAATTAAAAAGGATTATATATCTATTTGATTATAATCCTTTTTTTTTGATAAAAAATCTGACATTGTTTTCTCATCATCATAAGATAGCAAACCCTTATCACGTGCTTTTTCAATTAAATCAGGACGACGCAACATAGTAATTTCTAAAGCTCTTTTTCTGCGCCATATATTTATTTTTTTATGATCTCCATTTATAAGAACATTTGGAACAAAATCACCCTTATAATCATAAGGACGCGTATAACTATATGGCTCCAATAAACCATCATGAGCATCACTAAAAGACTCATATAGAATTGAATCTCTATTATTAAGAGTTCCTGGCAAAAGCCTTATAACAGAATCAATTAAAGCAAGAGCAGCTATTTCGCCACCTGATATTATAAAATCACCGATAGATATTTCATCTGTAACAAATCGATCTATAAACCTTTTATCTATCCCTTCATAACGACCACAAATTATAATAAATCCATCGGTCTTAGAAAGTTTTTCTGCATCTTTTTGAGTAAAAATATTTCCTATCGGAGTTAATAAAATAACTGTTGATGAATCTTGATCTTTCAAATTGCGTTTCTTATTTATAGCATTTAAAGTATTTTCCAACGGAATTGGTTTCATAACCATACCAGGGCCACCACCATATGGTTTGTCATCCACACTCCTTCTTTTACTATCAGAAAAATCCCTAGGATTCCAAGTATGAATATTACATATATTGTTTTTACAAGATCTTCCAACAACACCTGTATTATTTACAATATCAAATATCTCAGGAAATAAAGTTATAATATCTAACCGCATTAATATTCTAATGACCAACTAGTAAAAATTTCGTGATTAAATAAGTCTACTTTATCTATATAAAGTTTCACAAAAGGAATCAGTATTTCTTTATTTTTATCTTCATCAGTATTTAAAACACACAATATAGGATGAGCACCATTTTCAAAAATATCAGTCACCATTCCAATGAAAACAGATTCACAATTTGAAATACCATACAATTTACAACCTATCAAATCAACCCAATAATACTCATCTTCTTTTAGGTTTGGAAATAAATTTCTAGACACATAAATTCTACTATTACGAAATTTATCCGAGTCATCTCTTGTACTCACGCCTAATATATTTATTATAATAAAATTATTATATTCTTTTGAACTAATTATCTTATAATGGTTATATGTAGGGTTACATTGACATTGTTTATATTGGCAATTACAAGAAGAAAACCACCAATCAGAAACAGATAACAAAGTTTCTTTGTTATCTGAATATGGGTAAACCTTTAATGAACCCCTAATGCCATATGAAGATACAACTTTACCAAGCTCTATCAAATCACTAGGAATAGAATCATCAAACATTAATTAACTCTATATTAGAGACTTGAAGTCTGTGTCTTAGAATATTCTTTTACCAATCTTGAAACAACAGAAGATAATTCTGCACCATTATCTTTCCAATACTTAATTCTATCTAATGAAATTCTAATTTTATCAGGACCTTCAACAGCAACAGGATTATAAAATCCTAAGCGTTCTATAAATCTTCCATCTCTACGATTTCTAGAATCAGTAGCGACTAAACTATAAAAAGGCCTTTTTTTTGATCCACCACGAGCCAAACGAATAACTACCATAACAATTTAAATCCTAATTAATTTAACTATAAAAATAGTTTGTAATTTTAACAATCATTCAGGCAAATTTGCAAAATAAAATTTATCTTTTTTGTAAAAAATGCTCTGTAACTTCCAAATTATCTATAAAACTCTTGCGTTGCATAATAATAATATTTCCAGTTTGTTTAGAAAAAATCTTAAAATCATCATTTGCATTAACATCTGTGGTTATTATACGCAAAATTTGCCCACTTTTCATTTCTGATAAAGCTTTTTTTGTCTTTAATATAGGTAATGGACAATTCAAACTTCTTGCATCAATACAAGAATCAAATTCTAACTCTTTATTTTCTTTAGAATTCATAGCATTATTAAATCCTACTCAATATCCATTTTTTTGTATTTTCAATACCATTAGGCAACAATTCAATATAATTAGTGCTTCCAGTAGCAGTATTTGCACGCCCCCCACCTTTGCCTTTAACACAAGATGCAAAAAAATTCATTATCTCACTAGCCTCTATAATTTCTTTAATATTGCTAGAAACACCACAAACCAAAATCCCCTTTCCGCTAGATACCTCATTAGTACTCAGTACAACTATTACTTTTTCAAATCTATTTTTTATAAAATCCATAATATCTAATAATATTGACTTATCAAGATCCGCAAAAAAATAGGAAATAATATTGATATCATCTTTATTATCAATATTATCTATACAAATATATTCTACAATACTAGCAGCCAATTTTTTACGCAAAGAAAGATTTTCTTTTTCCTTATGTTTAACATAATCATTATGTTGGGATATTCGATCTAATAGTTCACCATGACTCGAATTAAACATTTTGGAAATATCATGTAAAAGTAAACTTTGTTTGCTAGCAAAATTTACAGCTTTTAATGCAGTACAAGCTTCAATTCTTCTGACACCATTAGAAATAGAACTTTCAGTAATAATTTTAAAAAAACCAATATCACCAGTTTTAACAACATGTGTTCCACCACATAATTCGACAGAAGGACCAATAGAAACAACTCTTACTTTACTAGAATATTTTTCATTAAATAAAGCTATAGCTCCACTACTTATAGCTTTTTCATATGGAATGATATCAGTAAGCACATCACTATTTAAAATAATATAATAATTAACTATTTCTTCTATTTGAGAAATTTGTGAATAAGAAAGTGCGTAATCATGTGTAAAATCGAATCTAATTCTCTCATGATCTACCAATGAACCTTTTTGCTGAACATGAGAACCTAATATTTCCCTAAGAGCGAAATGCATTAAATGTGTTGCAGAATGGTTTTTAGAAATGTTCAAACGTCTTGTCCTATCAACGCTAGAAGATACTATATCACCAACTTGTAATATACCATTTTCTAAAATACCACTATGAACAAACACATTTTTATTTCCAAGAAATGTATTATTAACTATGAAAACGGCTTCATTGTTTTTTAAGACACCAGAATCGCCTACTTGGCCACCTGATTCTGCATAAAATGGCGTTTTATCCAAAATAATACAAACTTCCTCTTGAATCTTCTCTACCTTCTTTACAAGAATACCATTTACATAAATAGCTAATATTTTTGAATTCTCTAATTTATATTTTTCATAACCGTAAAATTCGGAAACAAAATCACCATAATCCAAACTACTATAAATATTTAATTTAAATTTACCTGATGATCTAGCTTTATTACGTTGAGAATTCATATGTTTATCAAAAGAATTTAAATCGATTGAAATACCTTTTTCTCTACATACATCTGCTGTTAAATCTACAGGAAATCCATAAGTGTCATACAAAGAAAACACAGTATCATCATCTAATTTATTTCCATAACTAATTTTAGAAATAGCAGAATTCAATATCTTCATTCCATGAATAAGTGTATCACTAAAACGATCTTCCTCTTGCAAAATAATTTTAGAGACATAATCAGATTTCTTACTTATCTCAGGATAAGCATCACTCATTTCTAAAATAAGATCAGGAACAAGTTTATATAGAAAAGAACCAGTATGCCCTAATTTATAAGAATGTCTCAAAGCTCTTCTTATAATGCGTCTTAATACATAACCACGACCATCATTGCTTGGTAATACTCCATCAACAATCAAGAAAACAGCTGCACGTAAATGATCAGATATAACCTTCAATGAATTATTAGAATGATCTTTAATTCCAATTTTTGAAGCAGTTGCAGATATCAACTTTCTAAAGGAATCTGTATCATAATTTGAATGAACATTCTGTAGAACAGCTGCAATTCTTTCTAAACCCATACCAGTATCTATACATGGAATCTGTAAACGAGAAATTTTCTGCGCCTTGTCGATATAAAATTGCATGAAAACTAGATTCCATATTTCAACATACCTATCACCTTCTACGTCACTAATACCTGGAGGATCACCATGAAATTTAGGTCCATGATCATAAAAAATTTCTGAACAAGGTCCACAAGGGCCAATATCAGACATTTGCCAAAAATTGTCAGATGCAAATTTTGATCCCTTATTATCACCAATTCTAGATATTAAACTATTAGGAACACCTATTTCACTATGCCAAATATCATAAGCTTCATCATCATCATGATAAACAGTGATAAATAATTTATTAGATGGTAGTTTATATACTTTTGTAAGCAATTCCCATGCATAATGAATTGCTTCACGTTTAAAATAATCACCAAAACTAAAATTACCTAACATCTCAAAAAATGTATGATGTCTAGCTGTATAGCCAACATTTTCAAGGTCATTATGTTTACCCCCTGCTCTAAAACAACGCTGAGCAGTCACTACCCTCTTGTACTTAGTTTTCTCTTTTCCAGAAAAAATATCTTTAAATTGCACCATTCCTGAATTTGTAAACAATAGAGTTGGGTCATCAATAGGTACTAAAGAAGAAGAAGGCAAAATAACATGATTTTTCGATTCGAAAAATTTTAAAAACTTAGTCCTGATTTCTGATGTTTTCATTAAAAAATAAAAATATTAAGAAAATTTAATTAAGCTATAATATATGGCTGAAAAGTCAATTTTTAATAACTTAATAAGAATAATAAAAATAAAATATAAACCAATTTATTTATAATGAATAGATTATTATAAATAAATGGCTCAATATTATAATATTTTTATTGCAAAGTACCATTTTAATTATATTAAATGCCTAAAAATGGAAATTTAAAATTAGGTTTTTTACCATTCACTATATCTGACAAAGCTTTACCTGAACCCATTCCCATAGTCCATCCTAAAGGCCCATGTCCAGAATTTATATACAAATTGTCAATTTTAGTTTTACCTATAATAGGGACATTAGATGGAGTAGCAGGTCTTAATCCTGACCAATAAGATACGTTTTCAAAATCCAATGAATTAGGAAACATCTCCATTGCTTTTTCTAATAAAAAATTGCAATCAATATTATTTAAAGATCTGGAATAACCTGAAAAATCTACTGAACCAGCTATACGCATACGATCACCTAAACGAGAAAATACTAATTTATCAGCATTGTCTATCAAACTAACATATGGAGCTTTTTCTTTATCTATAACAGGGAAAGTAGCAGAATAACCCTTAGCAGGATAAATATTAAGTTTAATTCCTAACGGTTTTAATAAAATTGGACTATAGCTACCTAAAGTAACCACAAATATATCAGCATCTATATTTTTGAAATATCCATCTTGATCTACTAATTCAACGCTAGTTATTCTACCATTATTATATATAAGTCTATTTATATTGTGATTATATTTAAACTGCACTGATCTTTCTGAACACAAATCTGCTAATGATTGTGTAAATTTACGTGCATCACCACTTTCATCATCTTCTGTAAAATAACCACCAACTAGACTATCTTTAATACTAGATAAAGCTGGTTCAATATTAATAATTTCATCAACAGATAATGATTTTCTATGCACCCCCATTTTTTGCATAATATCGGCTGTTTTCTGGGCTTTTTTGAATTCATTTTGATTAGTATAAAAACTCAAAATACCTTTATCAAGATAATCATATTCTATATGTAACTCATCACGAACATTCTTAAGAACATCTCTACTATATTTTGCCAAATTAATCATATATTCCATATTACGAATAACATTATGAGGCATACATTCTTTAATAAAATATAGAAACCATTTCCACTGATTAACATCAAGATTAGGTCGAAAAGTTATAGGGCTACGCTTTCTAAGAATCCATTTTAGCGATATTAATAAATTACTAAAATTTGCCCAAGGCTCTGCATAAGAAACAGAGATTTGACCTCCATTAGCAAAACTAGTATCCAAAGCAGATTTAGAAAGCCTATCAATAACTACTATTTCCTTAGAAATTCCAGACTGAGATATCCACCATGCACTAGACACACCGTGAATCCCACTACCTAATATAGCTACTTTCATACAAAAGAAATTCTCCTAATAAATATTTAGGTTGAAATGAATGCATCTGAATAAAACTCATTTACTGGCAATCTATATTTCATAACAAAATCTTCCTTTGCAGACTCAATCATGATATTAGAACCACATGCATATACTTGAAAATCTGATAAATCTTTAAAATCTTGCATAACATATTTAGAAATATGAGCCATAGATTCCGATTTTTGATCTATGAAGATAGGACTATATTTAAAATTTATAATTGAAGAATCCCAGTATTTTGCCAAATTATGCATATATATCTCTGATAATTTTCTAGCACCCCAATATAAATATATAGATTGAGAAAAAATATTTTCTCTTATGAGATACTCCATCATTGATTTTATTGGAGCAAAACCTGTCCCACTTACTAAAAAAATAATTGGACTCTTCGATTTGTCTTGAAGAATAAAACTTCCAAAAGGCCCCTCTAAACAAATATTATCATCTTCTCTCAAATGACTACTAGTTAATCCAAATAACTGATCAGTAAAAAGACCACCGAAAAAATGTCTTATATGAAACTCTAGATATTTATCTATAAAAGGAGAATTTGCTATAGAATAACTGCGTTTTTCGCCATTCTTTAATATAAAATTTACATATTGTCCTGGTTTAAATAAAAACCGTTCTTCCAATGGAATTTTGATTCTAAGAATTATTACATCAACAGTCTTTTTTTCTATAGAAATCACCTTCCCTACAGTTTTAAAAGATGAAGACTTGTCAATTAGACTATCATATTGTATAACCATATCTGATAATGGATATGTTTTACACGTTAGAATCATGTTGTTTGATTTTTCTTGTTCAGTTAATGCCTTACTTAAATAATTAGATATTTCAAAGGAACCAGATAAAACTTTACACTTGCATCTAGAACATTTTCCATTACTGCAACTATGTGGTAATGTAATTTGTTGCTCCTTAGCTGCATCTAGGATTGATTGATTCTTTTTTACTACCAAATATTCTTTTCCAGGCTTTATCGAAATATAAAAACTCATGCCACAAAACTCACTGTAAAATATACAATAATTATGAAGATATTAAGAATCAATAATTAATGTCAATAAGATTTATTTGAATCTAAAATCATAATCTAAAACAAGCACTAGAATAATATTTTATTAGTAATGCCAACAAAAAAAACAACTATTTAAATAAAAAGAATAGACTATTATGGCAATTTAATAATATTTTACAATTAAATATTATTAACATAAAACAACAGTAATATATATGCCGTGTTTTATCATTATAATAGTCAAACATAGGTTACTTATTAATTGTAATAATCATTCTTTATTATATATAAGTATAGTAGAGCATCAAATAAGTTTTAAAATTTATCATAGTAAATTATTGACTATGAATAAAATACTGATAAAATTTCATTAAACATAAGTAATGTCAAAATATATTGAATTATGTAGTTTTATAGATTTTTATAAAAATCTAAACAAATCAAAAAACTTAATAACCACAAATATTCTTATTAAAAATCAAACTCAGACTCTTTTATTTATTATCAATATTAAAACGTAAAAAATTCAAGTTTTTTATGAAAATACATAGAAAAGCAGAGAAAAACACTCAAATAATCAAAAAAATGCATTTAAATGAACTAAAGACTTTGCATGTATCACAGCTATTAGAAATTGCTTCCAATTTAGAAATTGATAATGCCAATCGTCTACGAAAACAAGAATTAATGTTTGCTATAATGAAAAAAAGAGCAAAACAAGGTGAACAAATTTTTGGAGATGGCGTATTAGAAGTACTTCCAGATGGTTTTGGGTTTCTAAGATCACCAGAAACATCATATTTAGCAAGCACAGATGATATATATATATCACCTTCTCAAATTAGAAGAATGAACTTACATACTGGTGATTCTATAGAAGGTGAAGTAAGAACACCAAAAGAAGGTGAAAGATACTTTGCATTGGTTAAAGTTGAAAAAGTTAATGGTGTATCACCAGAAATTGTAAAACATAGAATTATGTTTGAAAATCTTACTCCACTTCATCCCTGCCAAAATATAAAATTAGAAAGAGAAATAAGAAGTGAAGAAAATCTTACAGGAAGAATATTAGACGTATTCTCACCTATAGGTAAAGGACAAAGAGGATTAATAGTAGCAAGCCCTAAATCTGGAAAAACTATAATGATGCAACATATAGCTCATGCTATTGCATCAAATATGCCAGAAGCAACTTTAATAGTCTTATTAGTAGATGAGCGGCCTGAGGAAGTAACTGAGATGCAACGCACAGTCAGGGGTGAAGTGGTAGCTTCAACTTTTGATGAACCTGCAAATAGACATGTACAAGTAGCAGAAATGGTAATTGAAAAAGCAAAAAGACTTGTAGAAATGAAAAAAGATGTGATTATATTACTAGATTCTATTACTAGATTAGCTAGAGCATACAATACTGTAATTCCTTCTTCGGGAAAAGTTCTTACAGGCGGTATAGATGCCAATGCTCTACACAGACCAAAAAGATTTTTTGGAGCAGCTAGAAATATAGAAGAAGGTGGTTCTTTAACTATACTAGGAACGGCCTTAATAGATACTGGAAGTAGAATGGATGAAGTAATATATGAAGAATTTAAAGGAACTGGTAATGCTGAAATTCATTTAGAAAGAAGAATGGCAGAAAAAAGAGTTTACCCTGCTATCAATCTAAATAAATCAGGAACAAGAAGAGAAGAACTATTAGTTAAACAAGATATACTACAAAAAATATGGGTTCTAAGAAAATTTATTCATGATATGGATGATATAGAAGCAATAGAATTTATTCTAGATAAAATGCGCTCCACAAAAACAAATTTAGATTTTTTTGAAATGATGAAAAGATAAAAAATTAATAATATATAAAATAAAAATTTATGGAATTTATACCAAGACCTATAATAGATTTACCTTTAAACTGTAATAAAGTTTTATTACACTCATGCTGTGCTCCATGTTCATGTGAAATAATGGAGGCAATGATTGAGTCAAATATTAAATATTCGATATTTTTTTATAATCCGAATATACATCCAAAAAAAGAATATGAAATTAGGAAACAAGAAAACATAAGAATAGCTAATAAATATAATATAGAAATTATAGATGCTGACTACGATACAGACAATTGGTTTCTAAGGGTTAAGGGATTAGAACATTGTCCAGAACGAGGTGAGCGTTGTACAGTATGTTTTGATATGCGCTTCGAAAGAACAGCTTTATATGCTTATGAGCATGGATTCGATACTATTACCAGTTCTCTAGGAATTTCTCGTTGGAAGGATTTTAATCAAATAAACAGATCAGGAATAAAAGCTGCTTCTAAATATGATATTACTTATTGGGATTATAATTGGCGAAAAAAAGGTGGATCACAAAGAATGATATTCATAAGTAAAAGAGAACAATTTTACCAACAAGAATATTGTGGTTGTGTATATTCATTAAGAGATACTAACAAAGCGAGAAGAGAACATGGATTTGATAGAATAAAAATAGGTGAGAAATTTTATAAAAATTAAAATAATACATATTTCTAATAAATAGAGTTTTATAAGTTAGCAATGGTAATAATGACTTACTTTTGTTAAGTAAAATATAAATAATATACCTATAAAAATCAATGATAGTTCAATAATATGATTCATAAGGCTTTTTTTATAAGTATGTTCATGCATCTGAGGAATAAGATCAGATATAGCTATATATATAAAACTACTAGCAGCAATTACTAAAGCAAAAGGTGTAAATTGCCTCGCAGAATGCAAAATAAAATATCCAGTAAATCCACCAATTGATGAACAAAAACTAGAAGTTAAAATCATTATTAATGCTTTAGACCTGTTAATTCCAGAATTTCTTAAAACAACAAAATCACATAATTTATGAGGAACCTCATGCACTGTTATTGATAAAGAAGTAATAATGCCAAGTAATGGGTTAGTTAAAAAAGAAGCAGCAATTACTATACCATCAGAAAAATTATGTAATGAACTACCTATCAATATAATAATTCCTCCACTACCAGCCTCATTTTTATCATGACCATTTCCATGAAGGTGACCATCACCTTCATAGTGATGATTATGTCTTAATAATGATACTTTTTCTAAAATTACAAAACATATTATTGATATTAACATAGTAATAAAAATAATATTAGCATCATTATTTAGATGATCATAAGCTTCAGGCAATAAATGCAAAAAAGCTACTGACAAAAAAATACCTACTGATATACTAACAATACTATCAAGATATTTAGAAAAAAAATTATATGTTAACCAATTTGCTATACCAACAGCAATTAAACCACTGGAAAGGGTAGAAATCAAAATATATAAAAATATCATAAATAAATCTTATTAAGATAATTAAGAAATTAGTGAGCTTCTGACCAATTATAACCAATACCTAAATCAACTATTAAAGGAACATCAAATTCAGTAACATTACACATCAAAGTAGGCAACATCTCTTTTACAATTAAAAGTTCTGAGTTTGTAACTTCTAAAATCAATTCATCATGTACTTGCATAACTAATTTAGAAGTTAACTTCTCATAGGATATCCAATCTTGGACTGAAATCATAGCTTTCTTTATCAAGTCTGCTGCTGTACCCTGTATAGGAGCATTAATAGCAGCTCTATCTGTAGCTTTCCTGTTACTAAAAGATTTATTAGATAAAGATGAAAGATATAGTCTTCTTCCAAAAACAGTTTCTACATATCCTAGATCATTATATTTTTCTTTAATTAAATTAATATAATTTAATACTCCAGGATAACGATCAAAATATCTATTAATATAATTCTGTGCCGAGATACGATCAATATTTAGATTAGATGCAAGACCAAAAGCACTCATGCCATAAATTAATCCAAAATTAATAGTTTTGGCTATTCTTCTTTGTTCTTCAGAAACATTATCAACAGAAATACCAAATATCTCAGATGCTGTAAATATGTGAACATCCTTCCCTTCTTGAAAAGCCAATTGTAGATTATAATCCTTTGACACATGAGCCATTACTCTAAGTTCTATTTGAGAATAATCAGCTGAAACTAATATATTATTATTCTCAGCTATAAAAGCCTCCCTAATTAATTTACCTTCTTCTGTACGAATAGGAATATTTTGTAAATTAGGATTGAAAGAAGATAATCTACCAGTAATTACAGAAACTTGAGAATAAGTAGTATGCAACCTACCAGTTTCTCTATTTATCATTTTTGGGAGTTTGTCTGTATATGTTGATTTTAATTTAGCAAGAGTACGATAATCTAAAACTAATCTAGCTAGTCTAAAATCTTTCGAAAGTTTACTAAGAACCTTTTCATCTGTAGAAGGGATTCCTGCATTTGTTTTACTAATAATAGGTAGACCAACAAATTGGAAAAGCACTTCTCCTAATTGTTTAGGAGAATTAATATTAAACTTACATCCAGATAATGAATATATTTCGTTTTCTAAACTTATAATTTTTTTTCCTAAAAAATTACTTTGGTTTTGTAAATTCAAATAGTCTATCTTTACACCATAAGTTTCCATAATTTGCAAAATGACAGCTATTTTTTTTTCTATATCATAAATTTCTTCTAACTTCGAGTCTTGGGATAATTTATGCTTAAATAAAGAATTTAACTGACTAATAGAAGTAACTCTTTGAGAAAAAAAATTAACAGCATCTTCTATTGGAATATCTTCTATTAATTTTAATTTCGAACCTTTACCAAATATTTCATCATAAGTAATACATTTATAATTTAAAAAATTATCTATTAATTTATATAAATTATCATTATTACGTGAATCTAAGACATAAGCTTCTAGCATAACATCATCTACTACACCTTTTAGATGAATATTTTCTTTATATAAAAAATGTAATACTTTTTTTAAATCATATGTCACTTTATATTTATTAGGATCTTCTAAGAAAAATTTTAATTTTGATATAAGATAATCTTTAGTTATACAGCCTGATAATAATTTATATAAAGGTATATAGTAAACTACTGAATTAACTAAAAAACAAATTGTTTGTAATGATGAAATATCATTACCATGAAGGTCAATAGTAATAATTTCTGATTTACTTAATTCTTTTATTAACAAAGATAAATTATTTTCAGAATCCACTATACATTTTTTTAACTCAATTTCTGTATCTTTTAAAGAACTACCTAATAGATTTTCTTTATGCTCCAAATCAGATAACCAATAAACAAAATCAAGACTCTCGTATAACTCTTTTAAAGAATTAGTATCTACATCTTTTTTTTTCAAGTCTTCTATTTTTTCAAAATAAGGATATAAATTACAATCACGTTTTATTGTCAGTAATTTTCTCGTAGTAGTAAAATTAGGGATAAAATCTCTAATATTCTTACCAATAGCACCTGTAATTTTGTCAGCAGAAGCAATAATATTTTCTACAGTACCAAATTCTGATAATAATTTTAATGCAGTTTTGGGACCTATTTTTGCGACCCCAGGTATATTATCAACAGAATCACCTACTAACATTAAATAATCTACAATTAAAGAAGGTTCTACACCAAATTTTTTTAAAACACCTAATTCATCTAGAATCTCTTCATTCATTGTATTAACTAATCGAACTTTTTTATTTACTAATTGAGCTAAATCTTTATCACCGGTAGCAATAATAACTTGACAATCATACTTTTTAGAAAACAAATCTGATATTGTACCAATCACATCATCAGCTTCAACACCTTTTATACTAATAATAGGTAATCCTAGGGATTGAATTATTTGATAAATCTTATCTATTTGACTTATTAAATCTTGAGGCATTAATGGACGATTTGATTTATATGTACTACATATATCATGTCTAAAATTTTTACCCGGAGCATCAAAAACACAAGCAAAATAAGTAGTTTCATATTTTGAAAGCAACTTTTTGAGCATGCTAACTATCCCATATATAGCACCTGTTTGATCTCCTTTAGAATTTCTTAATTCAGGCAAAGCATAAAAGGCCCTATATAAGTAACTAGAACCATCAACTAATAATAAAGATTCACTCATAAATTCTTATAGTCTATTAAGATACAATATCTAATGCTTGATCAAACATTTCTATTACGTCTTCTTTCATGTTCTTGTAAATATCTTTTTCTTAAACGTATAGATTTTGGAGTGATTTCCACTAATTCATCATCTTCTATAAATTCTATTGCATATTCTAAAGTTAGATTAATTGGAGGCACTAGACGTATAGCTTCATCTGTTCCAGAAGCTCTTATGTTAGTTAATTGTTTTTCTCTGACTGGATTTACCACCAAATCATTATCTCTACTATGGATACCTATAATCATACCTTCATATAAAGACTCTCCTGGTTTGATAAACATCCTTCCTCGATCCTGTAATTTCCATAAAGCATAGGCAACAGACTCGCCAGCATATTGGCTAATTAGAACACCATTTCTTCTATTGCTCAAAGAACCTTCATAAAATGGTGCATACTCTCTAAAAACATGACTCATTAAACCACTACCTCTAGTAATGCTCATAAAATCATTCTGAAATCCTATGAGTGAACGAGCTGGAATCACATACTCTAAGCGTGTTCTACCGTGATTATCAGGTATCATATTCTGTAAATCACCTTTGCGCCTTCCTACTTCTTCCATAACAGAACCCTGATAAATATCATCAACATATAATGTTAAATCTTCAAATGGTTCATGTTTTATTCCATCAATATCCTTATAAACAACACGTGGTCTTGAAACTGATAATTCATATCCTTCACGACGCATAGTTTCAAGCAAAATAGTCAAATGTAATTCACCACGCCCAGAAACTTCAAATACAGTATCATCATCGGTTTCACGCACTTTAAGAGCTACGTTAGATTTTAATTCTAAATCTAACCTATCACGTATTTGCCTACTTGTAACAAATTTACCTTCTTTACCAGCTAAAGGAGAAGTATTTACCATAAAATTCATGGTAAGCGTTGGCTCATCTATTTTTAGCACAGGCAAAGCATCTATATTTAAAGGATCAGCAATAGTAATTCCTATTTCTAAATCTTCTATTCCATTTATAAGAACTATATCGCCTGCTTCCGCTTTTTCAACAGCAACTCTATCTAAACCTGAAAATTTTAAAACTTGATTAATACGAGCTTTTATAGCTGATCCAGATTCACCCATTTTAAGAATAACATCCATAGATGGGTATAATACACCTCTATGAATTTTGCCGATCCCAATTTTTCCTACATAAGAATTATAATCCAATGAAGCAATTTGCATTTGTAAAGGCCCATCTGAATCATTGTGAGGTTCTGGTACGTATTTAAAGATAGTTTCAAATAAATATGACATATCACCAGAACGTACATTATGATCACTACTTGAATATCCAGAAAGACCAGAAGCATATACTACTGGAAAATCTAATTGTTCCTCTGTAGCTCCAAGACGATCAAACAACTCAAAAACTTCATTAATCACAAAATCTGGACGAGCTCCTGGTTTATCAATTTTATTTACAACAACTATTGGTTTTAAACCTAAACTTAACGCTTTTCTTGTTACAAATACTGTTTGAGGCATTGGTCCTTCTACAGAATCTACTAAAAGTAAAACCCCTTCTACCATTGACAATACACGTTCTACCTCACCTCCGAAATCAGCATGTCCAGGAGTATCAATAATGTTTACATATGTGTCATTGTATTCAACAGAACAATTTTTAGATAAAATTGTTATTCCTCTTTCTTTTTCAAGAACATTAGAATCCATAACTCGCTTTGTTACAGTCTGGTTATTTCTAAACACACCAGATTGGCGTAACAATTGATCAACTAAAGTTGTTTTTCCATGATCAACATGAGCTATTATGGCAATATTGCGCAAAGCTTTAGCCATACAAAATCCTTATTTATAATTTAAAAAAATGTAGATATTTTATTCTCATCAAGCATAGCATTCTTTGGCTCTTCCATTAATAACAAAGAATTCAAATCAATTGCCTGATTTATGCAAAATGGACCTACAGATAACCTTCTTAATTCTACTAAATGTGCAAAAAAACCAGATTTTCTACCGATATCCTGAGCTAAAGTTCTAATATAAGTTCCTTTGCTGCAAAAAACCTCAATAACTATATAGTTACTTTTTAATGATAATAATTTTATATTATATATATTAATATTTCTTGGTTCTCTATTTATATCAATGCCTTTTCTTGCATATTTATATAATGGAATACCTTTATATTTAATAGCAGAATACATAGGCGGAATTTGTGTAATCTCACCAATAAATGAATTTAAAATATTTATAATAAAATCTTTATTTATTAAAATATCATCTTCAAATCTATACAAAACATTACCGGTAAAATCACTACTATCTGTTTCTTCTCCAAATTTCAAAGTTGCTATATATGATTTGGAAGAATCGATTAATTTAGATGAAAACTTAGTATATTTTCCAAAACAACAAACAAGCAAACCTGTAGCAAAAGGGTCTAATGTACCTGCATGACCTGCCTTAGAAGCTTCAAGAGCATGCCTAACTTTTTGCAATGCAATATTACTTGATAATCCTGATGGTTTATCAAGTAATATAAAACCATCAAGATTACGAAAAACTTTTTTGGACATATTTATTGTAAAAGTAAACTGAATAAAAAACTAAGAATCAATATTAGCTTTTTTTATCAAATCTAATAAATTATTAGCTTTTTCTATATGAGAGTCATGCAAAAATAACAAAGTTGGAACTGTATGTATATGTAGTCTTTTATAAAGATAGGAATGAAACCAACCTGATTTTTTATTCAAGAATTCCTCTACTATCTTAGGATCAACACCAAATACAGTAAAATATATCTTAGCATATGCATAATCAACTGAAAGATCCACCTTCGAAATAGTAACAATGCCAATTTCCTTTATAGTAAATTTTTGGCTAATTATTTTTGATAAATCCTTCTGAATTTGTTTAGAAATACGAGTATTTCTACCTGACACTTTGTCAATATCAATCATTTTCATAAATAGAAAACGTTCCCAATATATTATAATGTTCTAGCTATTTCTTTAATTTCAAAAATTTCTAACTGATCATTAGGAATAATTTCTGGATTTCCTTTCAAGGTAATACCACAATCAAATCCAGATCTTACCTCTTTAACATCATCTTTAAATCTTCGTAAAGAATCTATTTGTCCGGTCCAAACTAATACGTTATCCCTAAATAATCTTACTTTTGAATCTTTTTTTACTATACCTTCAGTTACCATACAACCAGCGACACTACCAATTTTTGATATTACATATACTTCACGAATTTCTACAGTACCAATAATGTCTTCTTTCTTCTCTGGAGCTAACATACCAGACATAGCAGATTTAATATCATTAATTGCATCATAAATAATATTATAATAATTCATTCTAACATTATTTAATTCTGCATTCTTTTTGGCTATTGCATCTGCCTTAACATTAAAACCTATTATAAAAGCATTTGAAGCAATAGCTAAATTAACATCATTATCAGATATTCCACCTACAGCTGCATGAATAATGTTTACCTTTACTTCATCAGTAGATAGTTTTATCAATGAATTAGCTAAAGCTTCTTGAGAACCTTGGACATCTGCTTTTATAATAATAGATAGCACCCTAGATTCTACAGCATCAGCCATATTATCAAACATAGATTCAAAATTTGCAGCATGTTTTTTTGCTAATTTTGAATCTCTAAACTTACCTTGCCTAAATAAAGCTATTTCTCTGGCTTTACGCTCATCAGTTAATGAAACTAGAATATCTCCGGCAGAAGGAACATCAGTAAGACCATGTATTTCCACAGGAGTTGAAGGCCCAGCTTCTTGCAAAGCAATTCCTCTTTCATCCAACATTGCTCTAACACGACCAAATGTAGCTCCCACAAGAACAATATCACCTTTTTTTAAGGTCCCATTTTGGATTAGAACAGTAGAAATAGGACCTTTGCCCTTATCAAGACTTGCCTCTATAACTACACCTTTGGCATTAACATTTGCGGAAGATTTAAGTTCTAAAATTTCTGCTTGTAATAATATATGTTCTAATAAACTATCTATTCCAGAACCAGTTTTAGAAGAAACCATTATAAATGGGATATCACCACCATATTCTTCTGGAACTATACCCTCTGATATTAACTCTTGTCTTACTTTATCTAAATTAGCAGATTGTTTATCAGATTTTGTTAATGCAACAATCATAGGTATAGAAGCTGATTTAACATGACTTATAGCTTCTTTTGTTTGTGGCATAACTCCATCATCTGCAGCAACTACTAAAACAACAATATCTGTAGCCTTTGCTCCTCTAGCCCTCATGGAAGCAAAAGCTTCATGTCCTGGAGTATCAAGAAAAGTTATCGAACCCAAAGCAGTTTTTACATTATAAGCACCTATATGTTGAGTTATACCGCCTGCTTCATTACTTGCAATATTAGCTTTTCTTATATAGTCAAGCAAAGAAGTTTTACCATGATCGACATGACCCATAACAGTAACTACAGGAGCTCTTGTAATATAATCAGATTGATTAATAACCTTAGATTCATCTAAAAAAGTTTCAGGATCATCTGTCTTTGCTGCAATTGCTGTATGACCAAGATCTTCAACGACTATCATAGCTGTCTCTTGATCTAGTACCTGATTAATAGTAACCATTTGACCAAGTTTCATAAGATGTTTTATTACTTCAGCCGCTTTGATAGACATTTTATGAGCTAAATCTGCAACAGTAATAGTCTCAGGGACATGTATTTTTTTAATTATAAACTCTTGTTGCTGGTTAATAGAATCTTTTGAGAAATTATTAAAGTTATGTTTATTATTTTTCGAAGATTTATTAGTTTTTATTCCAGAAACCTTCCATCCATCAACATCATTTAATAATGTCGAACGCTTATCTCTATCTAAATTTTTCCTACGAGAACTCTCTTCACTCCAAGCTGAAGAAACATCAGATGATTTTAGTGACTTTTTTGAAGAAGTATTACTCTTATTATCTTTTTTTACAGAAATATTTTTATTGTTTTTAGAATTGACAGGATTTTCGGTTGTTTTTGCAACTTTACGTGGACGATTCAACATATTTTGCAAAGCAGCAGCTTCAGCTTCAGAAGTTTTTTTTGCGTTTTCCCTATCATTGATAAATTTCTCAGATTTTTTTTCTGTCTTTGTAATTAGATTTTGATTTGCACTACGATTATTTATTACATTCTTAGGATTTTTCATAATTTGAGACTTAGAAGAAGGCTCCATCTTATTTGAATCTTTATTGTAAGATTCAATATTATTATCAATAATATCGATAGATGCCTTTAATGGCATATTAATACCATTTTTTAGTGAATTTTTATGCTCTATATCTTCATTTTGAGATTTTAAAAGATTCTCAGCATCAACTTTTCCAATATTTTCATTAAAATTTACAGAAGAATCTTCCTTAGACAAATGCTCATTCTTAAATAAATCTGTATCTTTAATAGAAATTTTAGATGGAGATTCATCAATATTTTCATTTATTTTATTAATAACATTATTATTAATTCCAACTTTTTCTTTTTCTATATCTTTATTAAAATTTTCATTTTTTTTAACAAAAGTACGTTTTTTCAGAATTTTCACTTGAATAGTTCTAGATCTGCCCCTGGCATCAGCCTGATAAATTTCACTAGTTTCTTTTTTAGTCAAAACTATCTTTTTATCCTTATTATCCATACCATGAGCTTTACGCAAAGATTCTAATAGTTTAATTTTATCGCTATTAGTAACAAAGTCTTTTACTGAACTAACACTAGCACCAGCAGATCTTAATTGATCCAATAACACATCAGCAGACATATTAAGCTCAACAGCAAACTGAGCTACAGTTATAATCGACATCAAGACATATTCCCTGTATAGCTAAAATAAAAAAATAAAAAATAAATAATAAATAATATATAAAAATTCTAATTTAAATAATTATTTAAACCAATCTTCACGTGCTAGCATTATCAATTCACTAGCCTCATTAAAATTTAAACC
Organism: Candidatus Kinetoplastibacterium crithidii; assembly: GCA_027557655.1. Classification (NCBI taxonomy): domain Bacteria; kingdom Pseudomonadati; phylum Pseudomonadota; class Betaproteobacteria; genus Candidatus Kinetoplastidibacterium; species Candidatus Kinetoplastidibacterium crithidiae. The sequence continues at coordinate 455,721 of CP064915.1, forward strand.
TGATATCTCAGATAATTCCCCAGCATCCAACTCTGCTAAATCTTTTTTAGTAAAAATATTATTTGATCTTAAAGATTCCAAAATATTACTATCAATATCTCTACTATCTAACATGGATTTTAAACCTAAATTTTCTTCCTTAACTATAGCCTCAGTTAATAAGGCATTTCTAGCAGATAATCTCAAATTATTCACAAAATCTTCACTAAAAGATTTTATATCTAATAACTCTTGCAATGGAACATATGCTATTTCTTCTATACCAGAAAATCCATTTTCTATCAAAATATCAGCCTCACTATTACTGATATTTAATTTATCTACAAAATAAGATGTCAGTCTCAATTTTTCAGTTTCCTGTCTCTTCAAACTTTCATCAGAAGTCATTATGTTTATTTTCCAACCAGTTAAATCTGATGCAAGTCTAACATTTTGGCCTTTAATTCCGATTGCTTTGGGTAAATTATCATCATCGACAACTACATCCATAGAATGATTATTTTCATCGACAACTATAGATTCAACATTTGCAGGAGACAAAGCACCGATTACAAACTGTGCTGGATCTGGTGACCATAAAACTATATCTACTTGTTCCCCACCTAATTCATTCCGAACAGCCGTTACTCGTAAACCTCTCATTCCAACACAAGTTCCAATAGGATCTATACGTTTATCGTTGGCTACTACTGCAATTTTAGCTCTTATTCCTGGATCACGAGCAGCTGCCTTTATTTCTAATAAACCTTGTTCTATTTCTGGAACTTCATTTTCAAACAAATATTTTATAAAATCAGGTGCTGTTCTTGATAATATAACTCTCTGACCACGAATATTACGATCAATTTTTAATACCAAAGCTCTGACTCTGTCACCCATTCTCAAATTTTCCTTAGGAATCATTTCAGAACGCGGTAACCTAGCTTCTATTCTACCTATATCTACTATTGCATCACCTTTATCAATTCTCTTTATTATGCCAGATATTATATTTTCTCCACGACTAAGAAAATCATTCAATATTTGTTCTTTCTCTGCATCTCTTACTCGTTGTAGAATAGCCTGCTTAGCAGCTTGAGCACTAATCCTACCAAATTCAGACTGATCTAGAGGTTCTTCCAAGTAATCTCCGATATCAATATTAGGATCTATATCCCTAGCATCTAACAACATCTCTTGCTTATCAGGATCCTGTAATCCATCTTCATCAGGCACAACAAGCCATCGACGGAAACCTTCATATTTACCCGTATCTCTATCTATAGAGACCCGAATATCAACATCCTCTTTAAATTTTTTCTTCATAGCAAAGGCAAGAGCACCCTCTAAAGCTGAAAAAATAACTTCACGGGTAACATTTTTTTCACGTGCCAATGCATCGACTAACATAAGAATTTCACGACTCATCGCCATTTGCCCTTGAAATCTATAATAGGATCTAATTTTGCTCGATCCACATCATTAAGAACGAAATCAATAGTTTGAATATTTTTTTTATCATCCAAACTATCAATATTTATTCCAAACGTAATATCACAGTAATCTGCTTCATTTACCTTATATTCATAAGGTAAATCACTTTTTAAAAACAAAACACCTCTAAAAATTTTTCTACCATTAAGCGCATTATGAAATTTAATTTCAACTCTTTCACCAATAAAACGCAAAAAATCAGAAAACTTACGCAATGGTCTATCTATTCCTGGAGAACTAACTTCAAGATTACTATAATTAACATTTTCTACAGTGAACACATGAGATAAATGACGAGATACTTTTTCACAATCATCTATACTTATGCCTGATACTTTATCAATGGTAACACGCAAAACACCAGCAGGAAGAATCTCTACATCAACAAGTTCAAAATCACTTGACAATCCTTGTAATGCATTTTCTGCAATAGAAAATAAATCAATCATATGTAAAATTTATAAATGGATAAAATCCAATAAAGATAAAGAATAAAAAAGAGCCTGTTCAGCTCAAAGAAGCTTAATACGAAAATAGAACAACCTCACTCATTCATGGTAAACCAGTGTCCATCTGACAATTTTAACAGACATTTGATCAAAATTATACTATAAGTGTAAAAGTATACAAAAAAATCAATTTAAATGTCTTCTTTTTCTACTAAGAACTCCTAAATTAGATTCATGGGCACTTGGATTACTAGGCTGCCAATCATCATTAGGATTAGTAATTGTATTAACTAAGGCCTTTTTTCTTTTAGAAAAAGTATCTTTATTTTTATTCGAGGAATTTAGATTATTATTTCTTTTAAAAACAACTTTGCTATCATAAGCTTTATGAGAACTAGATCTATTAAGGGAGTCGTTAAGTGAAGGAGAATTTATAGATATTGCATTATTTTCGTTAGTTTTAACATTTATATCATTCTTATTAATTGAATAATTATTAGAATAATTGTTATTGCGCTTAAATGTTTTAGATTCCTTTTGATATGAAGAACGAGAATCGATTTTATTTTTCTTGAATAAATCAATTCTATTAGGTTCTCTAATAGAATTTGAAGGACTAATAAAATCCTTTGTATTTGAAAACCCACTATTAAGCATAATTGCCATTACAGATGAATCATCGAATTCATAATAATTACCACGGCGCAAATTACGTGGTAATGATATATCGCCATATCTTACCCTAATTAACCTACTTACCATAATACCTATACTTTCAAACATTCTTCTAATTTCGCGATTTCTACCTTCTTTTATAACTACCTTATACCAACGATTTGTTGACTCACCGCCTAAAGATTCTAAGGATTCAAAACGAGCAATGCCATCGTCTAAAGATACTCCTTCCTTCAAAGATTTTCTTTGTAGATCTGTAAGTTCACCAACAACTCTTACTGCATACTCACGCTCAAAATTATATCTTGGATGCATAAAGTAATTTGCTAAATCCCCAGAAGTTGTAAAAATGAGTAGACCCTCTGTATTTATATCTAATCTACCAACAGATATCCATCTACCTAATTCTATTTTCGGCAGATGAGCAAAAACACTTTCCCTGCCCTGAGGATCTTTACTGCTTACTATTTCTCCAGAAGGTTTATGATATACCAAAATTCTTGGAGACTTACGAATATTTGCTCTACGAATTAACTTTCCATTTAGACGGATAAGATCGCTTGGTTTTACCCTTTGACCAATATGAGCTGGAGCTCCATTAACAGATATTCTACCAGCAACTATAAGGTCTTCCATCTCCCTTCTAGACCCAATTCCCAATTCCGCAAGAACTTTATGTAATTTAGGATTAAAATCATTATTACTTAAAGTTCTCTTTAATTTATTCGCAATACGGTCTGATTTTTCTAAAAAAGGAAAATCTAGATTATCAACATTATTAACAGATTCATTATTAGCAACATGTATACTAGAATCACTAATATTGTCTCTATGACGCCTAAATGGAGTGCGTAGTTTACATCGTTTATTACGAGATAAATTTACTTTATTTTCGCAATCACAATCTGATTCTGACAACTTATCACCATTACAAATACTGCTTGGTGTAGCTTTATTATTAGTCACCTAAACAACTCCAAACCATAAACTCCTGGAAGGTTTACTAACAGCAGTAGATATTCCCAAATAAATTTTATTTTAAAATATAAAACTAGAAAACTTCAGGATTGAATAAAAGAAAGATATTAAACACAAATAAAATTTGTGACACTGTTATCTAAATAATTCTATTAGAAAACATAAATCATAAGCAAACATAATATATAAAAATGCTTATTTAATTCTACATTATATAAAGAAAATATGTAAATAGGTAATTAAAAATTATTGATTAATTTTAAATAAACATTATTATACAATAATGGTTCTTATAAAGAAACTCGAAATAAAGCCATAAGACATAATAAATAAGCCGGTATAGCTTAGATGGTAGAGCAGCGCATTCGTAATGCGAAGGCCAGAGGTTCGACTCCTCTTATCGGCACCAAAAATTTATTCCTATATACAAATTCGGCTATAATCATATAGATAACCACATAATAATGCAACTTTCGATAGTTTATTATTAACCCTAAGCATATTTTATTAGAATCTGTTTAGAAAAATATAAGTTGTATTCAAACAATCAAATACAAGTTATCTATAATGAAATATGGCATTACAAAAACAATAGCATTACAATGTTATTTTGTTTAATAATTATAACATAATGATTGGAATTCGCTTATTATGAAACCAAATATACACCCAGAATATCGTGATGTTGTTTTTCTAGATATACAAACTGATCATAAACTCATTGTTAGATCAACTGTAAAAACTAGGGAATCTATTAAAATAGAAGGCAATGAGTATCCTTTGTTTAAATGTGATGTTACTTCAAAATCACATCCATTTTACACAGGAGCACAAACTAGACTGGTTGAAACCGGTAGAGTTGAAAAGTTCAGAGCACGCTTTTCTCGCACTGCTACACCTAAAACCAAGCAATAAAATACTATATTTTTACCTAAATTATATCTACAACAATTGAATATTTTAGGTAAAATTTTCTTAATTAGTATTGATATAATTTTTATATTATTTGTTAAAATATTATAAAATCAACATAAAATAGATAAAAAATCATAAAAAATCATAAAAAATCTCAAGATAGTTTCTTTTCCATTAAATAAGAAAATATAGAAATAAATCTTATCCTTGTAAATTATTAACTAAACAAGAAAACATGATTATAGAAAAAAAAAGAACTATATCGAAAGAAATATTAAGTCAATTCTGGCCAATATTAATCACCCAAATTGTATCTGTATCCTATGGTTTAATTGATACAATTATGAGTGGACATTCGAGCAAGGAAGACTTAGCAGTTGTTGCATTATCAAGCTCTATATATATAACAATATTTGTAAGTTTGATAGGAGTCATTAACTCCTTAATACCTATAATAGCGAATAATTTTGGCAAAAAAAAATATGAAGCAATAGGTATCTACTGGTGTCAAGGAGTTTGGATTGCAATTCTCTTATCTTTTATAGGTTCTATCTTTCTATATTTTCCAAATATATGGTTTAGTTTTTTTGAAGATATGGATGAGAATATTTATTCTAATATATCTTCCTATTTAAATATATTAATATTTGCTTTGCCAGCATCCTTAATTTTCAGAACTATATATAATTTATGTGCTTCATTATCTAGGTTTAAAAAGTTAATGATTATAAGCATATTCTCCATAATTCTTAAAATTATATTTAATTGTATATTTATATTTGGATATAAATATATTCCGAAAATGGGCGCAACTGGAGCAGCATTATCAACTGCTATCGTAACTTGGATAAATCTTATAATTGCTTTTTATATTATAAAAACAGATGTTTTTTTCTCTAAATTCCAACTAACCATATATAAACCTAAATTAACAGAAATGAAAGAACTCCTAAAAATTGGTCTACCAATGAGTGGTTCTTATTTAGTAGAAGTAGTAACATTTACATCCATGGCAATATTAGTTGCTCAAGAAGGACTTATAGCCATTGGAGGACATCAGATTATTGCTAATATAGCAGGAGTGACATATGTTTTTCCAATCGCTTTAGGAATAGCAACATCTTCAGCTGTTGCACAAGCAATTGGAGCAGAAGATTATAAACTAGCTAAAGAAATAGGAAATACAGGATTAAGATTAACTATTTTCCTATCCCTTATCATTGCAATCCTTATTTTTTCAAATAAAGAGAATATAATAAATATATATACTAATGATGGTTTAATAAAACATACTATCCTGAATCTCATTATGATAGTATTGCCATTATTTCATATATTTGATTCTATTCAATGCTTCAATTCGTACCTATTAAGAGCTTATAAAATAAGCACTATACCATTTATTACTCAAATAATATCTTTGGGAGTTATAGGGTTAGGTGGAGGATGGTATTTTGGTTTTGGAAAAGGAATTGGTTATTTTGAACATATTCATAAAATTATTGCACCAGAATCATATATTTCAGTAAGTAGTTTATGGATACTATCAACAATTGGAATGATTGTATCATCATTTTTTCTATATATTATATATATTAGAATTACAAACAAATATGCTAATAAAAAAAATTAACTTTTTAAATAAAAAAATTTTTTTTATAAAATTTTAACTCTTCTATAGACTCGTAAATATCGGCTAACGCCTCATGTTTATTCTGTTTAATAAATTTATATTTTGAATTAGGATACCATCTATGAATAACTTCTTTTATAGAACTAACATCTAAATTACGATAATGAAAAAAATTTTCTAAATTAGGCATATATAATTTCATAAAACTACGATCTTGATGCACAGTATTACCGCATAAAGGAGATGTATTTGCAACTACATATTTTTTTAGAAAATCCAATATAATTATTTCAGCATCATTCTCATTTAATTCAGATTTCTTAACCTTTTCAACTAAACCACTTCTGTTATGAATAGAAGTATTCCATTTATCCATATAATCTAGTATGTCGCTATTCTGCTTTATAACCAATACCGGACCTTCAGAAATTATATCTAAATTATGATCAGTAATTAAAACTGCAATTTCTAGTATACGTTCTTTAGATATATCTAAACCACTCATTTCCATATCAACCCAAACCAATCTATCATCTTTTAAATTTTTCATATATCATCTATGTAATTAGTTGTAATTTTATATTAAAATACTTACTCTAATAGTAAGTTTACTATAAAAATAAACAAAATATTAATATATGGAAAATAACATTATTGGTCGAGTTGTTGAGTTTCATAAACAGTATTACATAGTAGAATCAGATAATTGTTTGTATAAGTGTTATTTAAAAGGCAAAAAAAATGATGCAACAATCGGTGACTGGGTAAAAATAATTCAAGAATCATATGATCAAAACCGCATAGTAAATATCTTAGAAAGAAAAAATATTTTTTATCGTTCTGATAAAAATAAGATAAAAAAATTAGCAGCAAATATAGATCATGTCATTATTATAGTTGCCACTAAACCGGAATTTTCTGTAGAAACTATAGCTAACATAATATTAGAATCATTTAGATCAAAAATAGAAGTAACGATAATTTTAAATAAAGATGATTTAAAAGAAAACCTATCAAAAAGTATAGCAAAAATTAATGATATCAAACCAGAAGAAACAAAATTAATTACCTTAAGTGCAAAATGCTTAAATAATCAGGATGTAAATAATAAACTAAGTCCTATTCTAAATAACAGAACTACATTATTAGTTGGACAAAGCGGTATGGGTAAATCCACTATCATTAATAGATTAGTAGCATCTGCAAATGCAGCTACAAATGAATACTCTAGATACCTAGGGACAGGAAAACATACTACAAGTTATACAAAATTATACAAGTTAGCTATTGAAAATAGCTTCATTATAGATTCTCCTGGAATTCAAGAATTTTCAATTAGACATATTCAGTTAAAAGAAATTGATAAAGGATTCCCTGAATTTAAAGATTTCATTCATGAATGTCAATTTTATAACTGCACACATTGTCATGAACCATTTTGCGGAATAATACAAGCAGTAATAGACGATAAAATAAGAAAAACAAGATATTCTTTATATAAAAAAATTATTAAAGAATATCAAGAAAACAAAAAAAACTCATAATACTATTTTTTCTTAAATACTAACTTTTCTTTAATTCTGGCTGAACGTCCAAATCTAGATCTAAGATAGTATAATTTAGCTCTTCGAACACTACCTAATCTTTTTACCTCTATAGCTTCTATTTGAGGAGAATAAAATTGGAAAGTTCTTTCAACAGCCTCACCTGAAGAAATTTTTCTCACAATGAAAGAAGAATTAAGACCTTTGCTTCTTTTAGCTATTACAACACCTTCATATATCTGAATCCTTTTGCGTGATCCTTCTACTACGTTGACACTAACAGAAACAGTATCTCCAGGAAAAAAATCAAAATTTTTCTTAGGATTACTTAAACGAGAAATTTCTTCTTTTTCTAAAACGGCAATTAAATTCATAAATACTCCAAAATCATCATTTATTCTATTTTTATAAAATATATTTTTAGCCTAGAATTAGAGGATGATATTATTAAATAATAAAAGATTATAATTTACTTTATTCAATAAATCCAGTGTCATTATAGTAATTTTATTAACTTTGGCACAATATCAAAAAGATTCCCTACTATTCCATAGTCAGAAAATTGAAAAATAGGTGCATCCCTATCATTATTTATTGATATGATCACGCCAGCATTACAAATACCAGCAATATGTTGTGCCGCACCTGATATCCCTATAGCAAAGTACAACTTCGGTGAAATACTTTTGCCAGTTTGACCTATCTGCAAATCATTAGAAATATAACCTGCGTCAACAGCAGCACGAGATCCACCAATGGCAGCTCCTAATTTATCAGCTAAACCACCTATTAAATTATCAAAATTTTCCTTGCTACCTAATGCACGACCACCAGCTACTACGATATTTGCTTTCAATAAATCAGGACGACTTGTAAAATTTATTTTTTCATCTATTAAAATAGATAACCCAAGATTATCTATTGGAGTAACATTCTCTACTAGAATATTAGAATTTACAGTATAACAATTTTTAGTAGCAAAAAATGATACTTTTATTGTCAGAATTTTCGTATTTTCATTACATAAAATAGTTTCTATAAAATTTCCTGTGTATATAAAACGCTTGAAAACATCCTTTGAAATAATATCGGAAATTTCAGATATCGGAGCAACATCTAAAATACCTGCTAACCTGGGAGCGACACTTTTTGAAAATGAAGAATTAGAGAAAATAATATAAGAATAATTGCTAGCCAATTTAGAAATTTGCAAAGCATGATTCTCTGCTAAAAAATCTCCGAAATGAAATGCATCAACTACCAATATCTTAGTTATATGATTAGATATTTTAGAGGCTTCTCTTACAACATTTTCTAAGTTATATCCAATTATCAATATATGTATCTCTTCTTTTAGACCTAATCTTAGAGCAGCTTCTAGAAGATTTAGAATTGAACTATTAAGAGAATAATTATTATGATCAGGAACTATTAATATCATATTAATTCATTTTTAAGTTTATCTATTAAAATATCTATATCACTGAAAAATAAAGTTTTTTTATTTTTTTTAGCTTCTTCTATATTTAAAACAACTATTCTTGATGTGATTTCATTTGAAATTTCTTCTAAATCGATTAATTCAATCTTTTTCTTTTTTGATTTAATTAAATTTTGTAAAGAAATATACCTAGGTTCATTAAGATTAAGGTCTGCTGTAATAACAGTTGGTAATTTTACAGAAACTAATTTTGAGCCAAAATCAACTTCAGTATTTACTAATAATCTATTATCTATAAAATCTATACAACTAGCAAATGTTGCTTGAGACCAATTTAATAATCCAGCTAGTATTTGCCCAGTTTGACAAGAATCCTTATCTATAGACTGCTTGCCTAAAAATACAATTTGAGGTTTTTCTTTCTGAACTATTTTTTTTATAATTTTAGCAACAGGTAATGGTTCTAAATCAATATTCGAATAAACAAAAATTGCCCTATCAGCTCCCATTGCTAATGCATTTTGTAAAATTGCTTTACAATTAAAACCACAAGAAATCACAATAATTTCAGAAATAATACCTTTTTCTTTTAATTGAATTGCTGCCTCCAATGCAATTTCATCAAAAGGATTAGCAGAAATTTTCACATTATCTGTTTTAATACCTAGATTATCATCCCTAATTTGAACGGTAATATTATGATCTATAACACTTTTTATAGCTACTAAAACCTTCATTAATAGAATCCCAAACTATTTTAACTATATATTAGCCAAAGCACGAATATGTAAAACTACACTTCTACTTAGAGAAGACAAATTATATCCACCTTCCAATATGCTAACTATGCGTCCATTTGAATATTGTTCAGACAAATCAACAATAACATTAGTTATCCAGGCATAATCATATTCTGTCAAACAAATTTGACTCATATCATCTTCTTTATGAGCATCAAAACCAGCAGAAATTAATATAATTTCAGGTTTATGTTTGTGTATAGCTGGAACCCAATGGTTATTAACAAGATCTTTAATTCTATTGATTCTTGTATAAGCATTTATTGGAATATTACACATATTATTTTTTTTTAAAGAATCTTTTCCCAAATAAGGATAAAATGGATGTTGAAAAAAACTACACATTAAAACACGATCATCATCATAAAATATTTCTTCAGTACCATTACCGTGATGAGCATCAAAATCAATGATTGCTAATCTACGTATATTATACTTATCAAAAGCATATTTAGCTGCTATAGCAACATTATTAAAAAAACAAGATCCCATAGCATTATTACGACTCGCATGATGCCCAGGAGGTCTGATAGCACAAAAAGCATTTTTTATGTTATCACTAAATATAGTATCTATAGCAAATAGACCAGAACCAGCTGCATATAATGCAGATTTAAATGTATAAGAATTCATTATAGTATCATTATCTATATAATAATATTCCCCATTAGCTGGAATATTATTATATAGATAATCCCAATAAGTAGAAGAATGAACTCTCAATATATCTTTCTTTAAAGCTTTAAAAGAATAACCATGTTTTACAACAGACATTAAACCACTCGCTAACATTTGATCAGAGATAGAATGTATTCTCTCAGGAGAATCAGGATGAAAATAACCCATTTCATGCTTTAAACTACTAGGATGAGTAACATACATAGTCTTCATAAAAGCCTATAGTTATAAATCAAGATTTCTAGACAAATTATATTATCTTATCAAATCTACAAAAATATTTAGAACTAATATTGATAAATTTTTGTTGATTTTATTAGAAATAAAACATATAAATAATTTACATAAAAATAAAAACATAGAATATTATTATAAATAATTCTATGTTTTTATTAAGAATATCATTTTATACAGAATTATATTATTTTGATAACTTAATTCTATCTTTCAATTCTTTTCCAGCTTTAAAAATTGGCACTTTTCTTTCTTCTAATAGAACAAAACTTCCAGACTTTGGATTACGAGCCATTCTAGAAGGTCTTATTACAATTGAAAAACTTCCAAATCCACGTACTTCTATTCTTTTACCTAACTTCATTGCATCTTCTAGCGAAGAAAGAATTGTTTTTACTACATGTTCAACATCCTTCAATGATAAATCAGGATATTTAGCTAATAAATTATCAATTAAATCTAATCTAGTCACATTAATTAACCATCATTACGCTGTTGATCTAATTTTTCCTTTAGTAAAGCACCAAGATTTGTTGTTCCTGAAGAAGCACTAGCATCAGACATGCGTTGTATTGTATCTACTGTCTCCACAACATCACGAGCCTTAACGGATAATTGAATTGACCTAGCCTTCTTATCTATATTTAGAATCATAGCATCAATCTTATTACCAACTTTAAGTATACTAGTAGCATCCTCAACTTTACCAGAAGATATTTCTGATGATCTTAGATAAGCATCAACTTCTTGAGCTAATGTAACTACAGCACCTTTAGGTTCTACTGATTTTATAACACCAGAAACAACTGAACCTTTATCATGAGCAGCTACAAAATCTTGGAAAGGATCATTTACTAATTGTTTTACTCCTAAAGAAATTCTTTCTTTAGATGTATCTATTCCTAGAACGACAGCTTCAATTTCGTCACCTTTTTTCAAGGATCGAACTATTTCTTCGCCACTATCTGTCCAAGATAAATCTGACAAATGAACCAATCCATCAATTCCTCCAGGAAGGCCAACAAATATACCAAAATCAGTAATTGATTTAATAGCTCCTTTAACCTTATCACCTTTTTTAAAGTTAATAGCAAATTCTTCCCATGGATTAACAAGACATTGCTTCATTCCCAAAGAAATACGACGACGCTCCTCATCTATTTCAAGAACCATTATCTCGACTTCATCACCTAAAGTTACGACTTTGCGAGGATCAACATTTTTATTAGTCCAATCCATCTCTGAAACATGAACTAAACCTTCAATACCAGATTCCACTTCAACAAATGCACCATAATCAGTTAGATTAGTAACCTTTCCAAATAACCTAGTACCTTGTGGATAACGTCGAGATAAATCAACCCATGGATCCTCTCCTAGTTGTTTAACACCAAGAGAAACTCTGTTTTTTTCTTGATCAAATTTTAAAACTTTAGCTTCTATTTCCTGACAAACTTGTAGAACTTCAGATGGATGTCTAACACGACGCCAAGCCATATCTGTTATATGCAATAGACCATCTACACCACCTAGATCTATAAAAGCTCCATAATCTGTAATATTTTTTACTACCCCTTTTACTACAGCGCCTTCATATAAATTTTCTAATAACTTTTGACGCTCTTCCCCTACACTAGCTTCAAGAACCTGTCTTCTAGATAAGACTACATTATTTCTTTTCCTGTCAAGCTTAATAACTTTAAACTCCATAGTTTTACCTTCATATGGAGTAGTATCTTTTACAGGACGTAAATCTACTAATGATCCAGGAAGAAAAGCACGAATACCATTAGTCATCACAGTAAGACCACCTTTAACCTTACCTGTAATCGTTCCAGTAATTAATTCCCCACTTTCTAGAGCTTGTTCTAATTTCAGCCATGCTGATAATCTTTTTGCCCTATCTCGAGATAAAATAGTATCACCATAACCATTTTCTAAAGAATCGATAGCTACTGATACAAAATCTCCTGTATTTACTTCTATATTGCCTTGATCATCTAAAAATTCTTCTAAAGGTATTAATGCTTCTGATTTTAGTCCAGCATTCACAACTACAAAGTTATGATCTATTCTTACAACTTCAGCACTAATTACTTCACCAGACTTCATGTCTTGTTTTTTTAAACTTTCTGCAAATAACTCAGCAAAACTCTCTCCGCTACTAGCGTTTGATGAAAATAATGACATAGGAGTATTAAACCATTCGGTACAAAGACCATAAAAATACACACCAAAAATTGGTGGAGTTAAAAAACTACTAATATTTTACATAAAAATATTAGTAGAGCCTATTCTTCCATAAATCTAATATTATACTTACTGTCTCATCATTTGTAAGATAGGAAGAATCTAATAAATGAGCATCAGAAGCAGGTATTAAAGGGGATGCTACACGTTTAGTATCCCTTAAATCTCTATCTATTATAGCACTTCTAAGGTTGCTAATGTTAACAGAGACTTTACTAGTTATCAACTGTTTATAGCGTCTCTCTACTCTTACATCAATATTTGCAGTTAAAAAAATTTTTAAACTAGCGAAAGGAAAAACTACTGTACCCATATCTCTACCATCAGCTACTAAACCAGGCTCTTGAATACAGAGACGCTGCACATATAACAAAGAATCACGAATATTACTATTCTCTGAAATAATAGAAGCTACTTTACCAACATCTTCATTTCTAATTTTCTCAGTAATATTTAAATTATTAACATATATATTGTTACCATGGAAGGAAAATATTAATGTTTTTAACAAATTCAAAATTGAATTAATATCATTATATGAAATACTATTTTCAATAATAAAAAAAGCTAAAGATCTATATATAGCACCAGAATCTAAAATTGACCAACCTCCTAATCTTTTTGCTAAAGAAGATGCTATAGTTCCTTTACCAGCAGCGGTAGGGCCATCAATTGTAATAACTGGAATATTATATTTTATATACACAAATATTATCTTTTTTGTATTAACATCTTGTTATATACATCAAAGTATTCTGGAAATGTCTTATTAACACAAGAAGGGTCCATAATTCTAACATTGGTTTTACCAAAAGCTGTCAAAGAAAAACACATGGCCATTCTATGATCATCCCAAGTATTTATAACAACTTGTGACGGCCATTTATCCATATCAATTGGATCAATAGATAACCAGTCATCACCAGATTCTACCTTAACACCAAATTTACTCAACTCAACTTGCATAGCATTTATTCTATCTGTTTCTTTCACGCGCCAACTACCTATGTTACGCAAAAAACATTTACCATCAGCATATAATGCTAATACAGCAGCAGTCATAGCAGCATCAGGTATCATATTAAAATCGACATCAAAAGATTTTAATTTTTCCCCATTACATACTAAAATACCACTGGATTCAATAGAATTTTCAAAAAATTTAATATTAGCTCCTATAGATGATAGAAACTTTGTAAACTCTATATCACCTTGAATACTATTACTTCCTACACCACCTATAATAATAGGCCCTCCAGCAATAGCTCCCAGAGCTAGGAAATAAGAAGCAGCAGAAGCATCACCCTCAACAGATATTTTCCCAGGAGTAACATAAGAATTCTCACGATGTATAAAAAAACTATCGTTTGATATTCTATTAACAATAACTCCAAATTTTTCCATTAAGTTCAAAGTTATATCTATATATGGTTTTGAAATTAATTCTCCATCCAAATGAATTGTAAGGTTAGTTTTATTTTTATTTGTAAATACAGGAGCTGCTAATAACAAAGCAGTCAAAAATTGACTAGATACAGAGCCTTTTATAAAAACACTATCCTTATTAGATTTTATAAAAGGATTAACTATTAAAGGGGGATATCCTTCTTTACCATAATATTCAATATTACACCCTAATTGACTTAAAGCATTCACTAAATCTCTAATTGGACGTTCATGCATTCTTGGAACACCATGCAGTTTATAATATCCATCCATAAAAGAAAGGACAGCTAGCAATGGACGCAATGCAGTACCAGCATTACCTAAAAACAAATCAAAGGTTCCACTATTAAAACTACCGTTGCTTATTAATTCTATATTATTTATATCTTTATTTAAGATGATAGAGCCTAATTTGGAGAGAGCATCTATCATAACTTTGGTATCATCAGAATTTAATAAACCATAAATTTCTGTAACTCCTTTGGATAAAGCTGCTAATAACAATACTCTATTAGATATACTTTTTGAACCTGGCAAAATAAAACTACCCTTGGCTTTACAATATTTATCTAAATCTAAATAAGATATTTTTTGATCCATATATTTATTCCTTAAACCATTTGCGGCGAACAACAGAGGCTGTTTCTAGGATTGAATACAATAACTTTCTATCTTTCGTATCTAAGGCTTTTCTAGCCGTTAAAATTAAAGAAAGCACCTTATCTAACTCTATTTCTATGAATTTCTTGTTAGAAAAAAATATATCACACCACATGTCTGGAGAACTAGCAGATATTCTACTGAAATCTCTAAATCCAGAACCAGCCAATGATAATCTTCTATCACAATTTTCAGAAGATGCTACCTGAGACATATACATGTAAGATAGGAAATGAGGCAAATGACTAACAGAAGCAAAAATACTATCATGTTCTTCTGGATTCATATACATAATATTTGCACCACAAGATAACCAAAAATTATTAACGATATCTAAATCTCTTTTCCTATTTTCTATCAATGGAGTAATAATAATATTCTGTCGCTTAAAAAGCTCTGCAATAGCAGCATCTGGACCTGTTTTCTCAATTCCTGCTATAGGATGACCTGGAATAAATTGACCAATACAAACACCTAATACATCGTAAGCTGCACTAATTATACCCATTTTTGTACTGCCAACATCTGTTATTATTGCATCTGGTAATAAATGAGGTTTTATTTTCAATAATAAATCTTTTACATGACCAACTGGTACAGCTAACATTATGAAGTTAGATTTTGAAACAGCAAACTCTATACTAGCATAATCATCTATAATATTTAATTCTTTAGCACGTATCAAAGACTCGTTATTATTATCAACACCAATGATATGACCATTATAACCAGCTCTCTTCAAAGCCAAAGCAAAAGAAGAACCTATTAAACCAACACCAATAATAGATAATACTGATATATTGCAATTTTCAAAGAAAATATTATTTTTATTACTCATATCTTCTTAAGAATATCCTCTAGTGCATTTAAAAACAAAGTATTTTCTACTTTCTTACCAATACTAACTCTAAGCCACTCTGACAAACCGTAATTATCAACTGGACGAACAATAATTCCTCTTTTTAACAATTCAAAATTTATATTTCTAGCATCCCCTACTTTAACCAATATAAAATTGCCAAAACTAGGAATATATTCTAGATTTAAAGAATCGAACGACCTATACAAATGATATTTTTCTTCCTTATTTAGAATACAACTTTTATGTAAAAAATCTTGATCTTCTAAGGCTGTAATAGCTGCTAATTGAGCTAATGAATTTACATTGAATGGTTGTCTAACTCTATTTATAAAATCAGCTACATCTGGATGAGAGACTGAAAAACCAACACGTAATCCAGCAAGGCCATAAGCTTTTGAAAAAGTTCTTATTACTATCAAATTTGGATATTTTTCTATTAGAGAAAAACTATCAAATCTATCAATTTCATCTAAATATTCAGTATAAGCTTCATCTAAAACAACTAAGACTTTGGTATTATATTTTTTATACACATGGTCTAAGAAATCAATAATATCATTCTTAGGTATAAATGTACCGGTTGGATTATTTGGGTTAGCAATAAATATTAATCTAGTGTCATCATCTATTGCGTTATAAAATTTTTTTAAATCATACTGATATTCAATAGATGGTATTTGTATATGTCTAGCACCTCTAGCTTGAGTAGCTATCTTATAAACAGCAAATGAATACTCAGAATATATCGCAGAAGATCTATTATCCAAAAAAGCCAATGAAATGAGTTCTAATATATCATTTGAACCATTGCCCAAAACAATATTCTCTATTGAAATTGAATATTTCTCTGATAAAGCATATTTTAGATCAAAACCATTAGCATCTGGATATCTAGATATAGTCCTAAAGGAGTCATTTATAATATTTATAACACTATCAGAAACACCAAGAGGATTCTCATTAGAAGCAAGTTTTACAATGCTTTTTGGGTCTATATTAAACTCTCTAGCTAATTCCTCTATTGGTTTACCCGCCTGATAAGGATTAATTTTCTTTATATAATCTGGCAAAAAAAATCTATTTTCAATAACCATAATTTACTCACTGTGCTGGATAAGAACCTAATATTTTAAAAAATGCTACTTGTGATTTTATTAACTTTAAAGCATTGGAAACATTTTCATCATGCTGATGACCTTCTATATCTATATAAAAATAATATTCCCATTGGCCAGTACGAGCTGGCCTAGACTCAAAGCGAGTCATGGAAACATGATTAGTAGCAAATGGCTTTATCATTTCATAAACAGCACAAGAACGATTTGGAACAGCCAGAATCAAACTAGTTTTATCTTTACCGCTAGGCATTGACTCTGAATTACCTATAGCAACAAAACGAGTGCGATTATTAATGTCATCCTGTATCTTAGAATAAACAGCCTTTAAACCCCAAGAATCTGCCGCTATCATTCCAGCTATGGCAGCACAATTAGGATTAAATGAAGCATGACGAGCAGCTTCAGAATTACTAGAAGCTGGAAGTCTTTCTATATTAGGAAAATTTTTATTTAACCAAATTTGACATTGAGCTAATGCTTGAGGATGTGCCATTATTTTATTAATACCATCCATTGTTCCATCCTTAGTAAGCAAACAATGCTCTATTATTAATGAACGCTCTCCCAATATTTTTACATTAGTATTAAGAAAAAGATCTAGGCTTCTATTAACAGCTCCTTCAAGAGAATTTTCAATAGGAACAATACCAATATCAGCTTTACCATTTTCTACTGAATAGAAAACTTCATCAAAAGAAGCACATGACAGTTTATCTACTGAGTGTCCTAAATGCTCAAATGCTGCTTGCTCAGAAAATGAACCTGATGGTCCTAGATAAGCAACTCTTGTACGACGTTCTAAATCACGACAAGCTGACATGATCTCTTTCCAAATGTAATATATAGCATCTTTTTGAAAAGGACCGTAATTTTTATTTTGTAAAGTCTCTATAATTTGAGCCTCTCTTTCTGGCTTAAAAACTGTTGAATTAGAATTTGTATTATTTTTAATATCACCTACTTTAATAACTACTTCAGCACGTTTGTTTAATAATTCCAAAATCTGCTCATCAATATCATCTATTAAATTACGTAAAGGCAGCAAACTTGATTTTAACAATAATTCATCATCCATAATGACACTCAAAATCTCTCATATATTTGATCAAAGATAAAACACCGGACATCGACATAGCATTATAGATAGAAGCTCTTAATCCACCTACAGTTCTATGTCCATTTAAATTTATTAGACCTATTTTTTTAGCCTCAGATAAGAAAATACTAGTCAAAGAACTATCTTTTATCATAAAAGTAATATTGACCCTTGATCTTACGCCTCTTTCTACTTCATTATTATAAAAATCAGTAGAATCTAGATAATCATAAAAAACTGAAGACTTCATTCTATTCTCTTCAGCAATAACAGTTAAGCCACCCTTTTTCTTTAGCCATTTAAACATTAGACTAGCTACATAAATTTGAAATATAGGTGGAGTAGTATACAAAGAATTTGCTTCAAAAATATTAGTGTAATTAAAAGATGATGGACATAATGGCAAAAATTTTCCTAATAAATCTTTTCTAATTACAACAACCGTAAGACCAGCCACACCAATATTTTTTTGTGCACAAGCAAATACTAATCCAGTTCTTTCTATAGATAATGGCCTTGTCAAAAAATTAGAAGAGGCATCGACAACCAAAACAGAATCAACAGACATATCTGCCAAAATAGGCCAGTCAATAAACTCAATGCCATCAATAGTTTCATTGCTACACAAATGAACATAAGAAGATTCTTTTCTTAATCTCCAATTTTCTAAAAGAGGCATCCATCTACGAGGCTTATATTTAAAATTATTGTGATTTAAAACAGAATTATTATCTACTGCTATACGCACATTACCATATTTTTTTGCTTCAAGATAAGAGGTATAAGACCAATGACCTGAAACTATAAAGTCAGCATTTCTATTATGACATCTACCCATAAGATTCATAGGAACAAAGGAATTAGCACCATGACCTCCAGCATGTGTAAAAATTATTGCATAATCATGACTAAGATTTAATAAATCACGTAAATCAGATTCTGCTTCGTAACAAATATTAGAAAAATCATCACTTCTATGACTCATCTCCAATATAGAAAACCCAGTATCATTCCAACTAATTAGATCATGAGAAATCTGTTCTAATACACTTTTAGGCAAAACTGCAGGACCAGATGAAAAATTCCAAATTTGATCCACTCTCACACGAACTCCTAACTACTGATAAGCAAAAAAATATAAAAATTAATATAGGAGAGTTAATCTAGTACTTTTATATGATCAAGAACAACTTCATCATCAGACTCAATAACTTTTCTAACTTTTGATAAATAACTACCCTTAGTAACATTTATCAATGTAACACCTTGTGTAACCCTACCCATATTCCTAATTTCAGAAACTCTAGTTCTAACTAAAACACCAGCAGTAGTAATTAACATTATTTGATCATTTGGATTTACTAAAACAGCACCTATAACCTTACCATTACGTTTACTATTTTGTATCGCAATCATGCCTTTTGTACTTCTATTATGCACAGTATAGTGCTTAATAGAAGTTCTTTTTCCAAATCCATTCTCTGTAGCTATTAGAACACTCTTATCTTCATTATTAGATACTAATAACGATACTACCTGTTGGTTCTTTCCTAGAATCATACCACGTACACCACGAGCACCTCTTCCCATAGAACGAACATCTTTTTCATTAAATCTTACAGCTTTTCCTGAATCTGAAAAAAGCATAATATCATAATCACCATTTGTTAGTTCCGCTCCAATCAAATAATCTCCATCATTCAAACTTACAGCTATAATCCCATTCTTTCTTGGATTAGAAAAATCAGATAATGGTGTTTTTTTAACAGTACCTTTAGCTGTTGCCATAAATACGTATAGATTTTCACTAAAATCTTTTACTGGCAAAATAACTGTAATCTTTTCTTTGCTAGATAATGGAAATAAATTAATTACTGGTTTTCCTTTAGATCCTCTACTACCTTGAGGAGTCTCCCAAACTTTTATCCAATAAACTCTGCCCAAGTCAGAGAAAAATAGTAAATAATCGTGAGAATTTGCTATAAATAAATGTTCAATCCAGTCATCATCTTTAATAGAAGTTGCTTGCTTACCATAACCTCCTCTCTTTTGAGCATGATACTCAGACAAAGGTTGACTCTTTAAATAACCATTGTAGGACAAAGTAACAACCATATCAGTTGACACAATTAAATCTTCTGTTGCTAATTCAGTCGTATTAGGTTCTATATGAGATTTTCTTGGGTCCTTTGTCTCACTAGAAAACTCATCTTTTATTAAGTTTAACTCATCCTTAATAATATCACTTATTCTTTCATGATTAGATAGGATATCTAATAAATCAGATATTATTGACATTATTTCTCTATATTCATCAAAAACCCTATCTTGTTCTAAACCAGTTAATCGTTGTAAACGCATATTTAATATTTCTTGTGCCTGCCATTCACTCAATCTATATAAATTAGATTCGACTATTCCAAAATTGTTACCAATATTAGCTGGTTTATAATTTTCTTTGGCAACTCCACTATTTTCAAATTTACTAATCATCGCCCCTACTAGATCAGATGGCCAATCCTTATCCATTAAATTTTGACGAGCAATTAAAGGACTAGCTGCATTTTTAATTATTAATATAAACTCATCTATATTAGCCAAAGCGACTGCTAATCCTTCCAAAATATGAGCACGATTCTTAGCCTTATTTAATCTAAAAATGGTCCTCCTAGTAACCACTTCTCGACGATGTTCTAGGAAATAACTAATAATTTGCTTCAGATTTAACAATCTAGGCTGACCATGTACTAAAGCAACTAAATTCATACCTAACGTATCTTGCAATTGCGTATTCTTATATAAATTATTTAGAATAATTTCAGGAGACTCTCCCCTCTTAAGTTCTATAACTAAACGCATCCCATCTTTATCTGACTCATCCCTTATATCAGATATACCTTCGATTCTTTTAGAGTTTACTAATTCAGCAATTCTCTCTTGAAGAGTTTTCTTATTAACTTGATATGGTATTTCATCAACAATAATTGCAGATTTATGCTCTCTACCATATTCTTCAAAATGAGTTTTGGCCCTCATTATAACTTTACCACGACCTGTTCTATATCCATCTCTAACACCAGAAAGACCATATATTATCCCTCCAGTTGGAAAATCAGGAGCAGGAATAAAATCAATCAATTCATCTATAGAACAATCAGGATTATCTAGGCAAAACAAACATCCTGAAATAACTTCTCTAAGATTATGTGGTGGAATATTAGTAGCCATACCAACAGCAATACCTGAGCCACCATTGATTAATAAATTAGGTAATTTAGTAGGTAAAACCAACGGTTCTTTTTCACTACCATCATAATTAAGACCAAAATCAACTGTCTCACTATCAATATCAGCTAGTAATTCATGAGAAATTTTTGCTAATCTTATTTCTGTATAACGCATTGCGGCAGCACTATCGCCATCTACAGATCCAAAATTACCCTGACCATCTACAAGCACATACCTCATAGAAAAATCTTGTGCCATTCTTACAATAGTATCATATACAGATTGATCTCCATGTGGATGATATTTACCAATAACATCACCAACAATACGAGCTGACTTCTTATAAGCACGATTCCAATCATTGTTAAGTTCGTGCATGGCAAAAAGAACTCTTCTATGAACAGGCTTTAATCCATCGCGAACATCAGGCAAAGCACGACCAACAATGACACTCATAGCATAGTCTAGATAACTACGACGCATTTCTTCTTCCAAAGATATTGGAAGCATTTCCATAGCAAAAGAATTCATATTTACGATCACACTATTTAAAAATAATCTCTAATTCACACAACAAAAAACACAATTTCCATTATAGAAGTATATGTTCTACCATTTAACTTAAGATACAAAACACAATATTATTTACAATAAACTAACTATATTTACATAATGAACAATTCAAGATAATGTCCATCTAAAACAACATTACACTTATTATTTTATAAATAATTAGATTAACATATCAAATCATCTTATGATTACCTAAAAGATTAATATATTAACATTTAATTTACATTAAATATCAATTAATGCTGTAAAATTAAGACTATGATACGTGTGTCTTATCCTTCAATTATAAAAGAGGAGAAATATGAAGAAATCACTTAAAATGGCTTTAATCATTGCTTGTGCTGCAATTGCCACTTCCGGCAATGCTGTTACTAATGAAAAAAATTGTTGGACTGATTCATTTGGCAATCCAATTAAGAATGGAACTAATGAATTGCATTGGAAAAATAGTATTACTAGTAATAATCTAAAAAATAAAGTTGATAATGCTAGTTTAGAAAAAAAAATTAGTTTAAATAAAAATACTTTTTTCGATTTCGATAGTTATATTTTAAAGTCAGAAAGCATCAACCTTCTTGATACAATTATAGAAGATTTAAAAAATATCGATATAGATAAAGTTATTATTTCTGGTTTTACAGATGCTAAAGGAAATGCTAATTATAATAATAAGCTTTCCGAAAATCGTGCAGAATCAGTTAAAAACTATCTAATTCATAATGGAATAAAATCTAGTTTTATATCTATAAAAGCTAATGGATCAAAGGACCCTATAGCCGATAACAATAGTGAAGAAGGAAGAGCAAAGAATAGACGAGCAGAGATTAAGGTGTTTAGCAAAAACTAATATCATAATATAAAATGCTAGTAATATATTGGGTAACCCAATATATTACTAGCACAGCAAGGACATAAAACATAATATGTAGGATATTTATTCTAGTTATATGTTATTATATATAAAAAATTTTATTAATCATTCTGAATTTGTTTTATAAAGGGGCCGACAAGGTTTCGACATTAGTTGGAAAATAGATTGCAGCATGTCGAGCACCAGTAAGCTCGGTAATCCACTGGAAAAAAATATAAACGCCAACGATACGCGTTTCAAGCTAGCAGCTTAGTTCTCTAGCCGCTGCACTAATCTTTCCTTGGGTTAGGTAATGTGAGTTTTTTCTTAAGTGAAATTACTTCATTGCTGCAGTGTCATTTACAAGGAATCAGTTTATGATACTTTCACATATTGTAAACTTAATTCTAGTGAATCGTCTAATTATGGCCTGTTAGTTGGCATATTTTTAGACTAAAAAAAGTAAACTGACTACACATGTAGAAGCGACTATGGAAAACTGATGGACGGGGGTTCGATTCCCCCCGGCTCCACCATAGTTTTTTAACATTCAAACCATTTCATAAGACTTATAATCTTAATCATATCTTCAGGCAGATGACAGTTAAATTGACAAAAACTACCTTTAATATCAATAAAATTTAATAACATTGAATGCAACATATGCCTATTACCTTCAACCACATAATTACTGTTATAAATAGAATCTCCAAGTATAGGATTCCCAATACTAGATAAATGAACTCTAATTTGATGGGTTCTACCTGTTTCTAATTTGCATATAACTTGCGTTATACTTTGCCCACTTGGTGTAATACCTTTTAAAATTGGTTTAAAATGAGTTACGGCTTCTTTAGGTGCTATAATATTTTTAACCCCCATTTTTATAGGATTATTAGTATCCCTACCTATAGGTTTATTTATAGTGCCAGCTACAGATATATGACCATGCACTATTGCAAAATATTCCCTAGAAACATTTCTTAACTGTAATTGTCTTACAAGATATAACTGAGACTCTATTGTACGTGCAACAATCATAACTCCAGATGTATTTTTATCTAATCTATGAACAATACCTGCACGTGGTATATAAAATAACTCAGGATACTTATATAATAAGCCATTTAACAAAGTTCCTTTCCAATTTCCAGAACCTGGATGTGTTACTAATCCTGCTGGTTTATTGATGATAATCCAATCAGGACTTTCATCAATAACCTCAAAACTAATATTTTCTGGACTAAAAGATAAAGATTCTAATGTTGGCTGTATCCAAACAGTGATTACATCACCAGACTGAACGTTATGACGTATTTTTACTAACTTTCCATTTACTAAAACATGATTATTTTTAATCCATTGTTTGATACGTTCTCTAGAATACTCTGGCATCAAAAATGCTAATATTTTATCTAACCTATCACTAATACCTTCAGGAACAATTATACTTTTTGCTAAAGACTCATTAAAACAATTAGAATTATATTTATCAAACATAGGAATAGATCGTATAATACAAAGAATAATATTTTAACTTAATAAACAATACATACTCCATGTCTTATATATTTTTAAAAAAACTGAATCACTTTGTTAGATATACAATTTTGTTATTAACTATAATTATCTCAGTTGATGCATATGCACACAAGATAACCTGCATAAATAACAATATATACCCAGAAGATGAAATTAGCAGACAATTATACGCTCAAACAATCAAGGAAATCGATAATAAAAATTGGATAAAATCAAAAGAATTAATCCATAAAATTATCACAATAAGACCATTTGGAGAAGTTTATAAACAATCATTAATAAATTTAATATATATAAAATGGAAAAATGGTGAAATAGAAGAAGCCTTAGATGATATAGAACAATTCCAGAAAAAATATCCTGAGCATAACAATATTGATTATATACTTTATCTTAAAGGATTAATCAACTTCTCTCCTAAAAAATCATTTATTCCTTTTTTTAATACAGATCTCTTTCTGGAAAAAGATGTAAAAAAAATGCAAAAAGCCTATGAAAGTTATGATGAATTAATAAAGAATTTTCCAAATAGTGAGTATATTGAAGAAGCAAAAAAATTACTTAAATATACTAAAAATTCCATAGCAAAAAATGAATTAAATATCACAGAATATTATTTTAAGAAAGGGGCTTACTTAGCATCAATTAATCGCGCCAATAATCTTATAATGAAATTCAAAGAATCTCCTTATAGTTATAAGGCAAAACAAATACTGGAACAATCTTATAAAGAATTAAATATAAAGATATGTACAAATAACTAAATAATGTCTTACTTATTCAATAAATTTCTTCAATTCTTGAATATCAAAATCTAAATTATAATTCTCTAGTATAGGAAAATATTCAGATTCATTCATTCTTTCACTCTTGATTTTTTGCAAAAACATTTTAATATCTTTTATTAAAAAGCCTACATTATTAGCATCAGAAAAAGAACCTCTTGACTTTAGGATATCTTTTCCGGATGAAGATATTAAACGAAACTTAAAATGTCCTTTATTATCACGATAACAAACAAAGCGAGAATCTTTATTACTGCTATTATTAGAATAAACATTTTTGTTATTAACAAATCTTTTTTTATTACTGCAGATATCCACATTTAAATCACGTAATCCAACTATATCTCGTATATCTTTGATAACACTTTTAGAAAAAAAACGTGCTTTTTGAGCTCCTGATTGAAGAATATTCTCTATTAAATCTGGCTTAGAAATAAGCTTATTGTATCTTTCACGCATAGGCAATAATTCACTTTCTATTTTCTCATATAGAATATTCTTTGCTTCACCCCAAGACATACCATTATTCAGACTTAATTTGTAAGCTTCTGATTCTTCTTCTGTAGCAAATGCTCTAAAAAGAATATATAGATGAGAATCTTCTGCATTCTTAGGATCACCAGATTTGCTAGAGTCAGTTACTATACGCATAATAGAAGAACGTAAATTTTTAGCTCCTCCTTCGAATAAAGGTATAGTATTATTATAACTTTTAGACATCTTGCGGCCATCTAAACCAGGTAAAGTAGCAACATTATCTACTATAAATGCTTCAGGTAAGATAAAAAAATTAACATTATATATATGGTTAAATTTTTGAGCTATATCTCTAGCCATTTCTAAATGTTGTATCTGATCTTTCCCTACTGGAACTTTATTTGCTTTAAACATCAAAATATCTGCAGCCATCAAAATAGGATAAGAAAATAAACCCATACTGACGCCATCATCTGCATCTAAAGATTTTGACAAGTTTTGACTAACTAAAGCCTTATAAGCATGTGCCCTATTCATTAAACCTTTAGCAGTACTACATGTAAGTATCCAACATAACTCTAATATTTCAGGAATATCTGATTGTCTATAAAAAACAACTCTATCAACATCCAAACCAGCTGCTAACCAAGTAGCTGCTATTTCTAACCTAGAACGATATAATCTGATTGGATCAGAACACTTTATTAATGCATGATAATCTGCTAGAAAAAAAAATGCATGTGTATCTGAATAAAGACTAGCCTGTATAGCTGGACGAATAGCACCAGCATAATTACCGAGATGAGGAGTACCAGAAGTAGTAATACCAGTAACAATACAGGTTTTCATGAAATATATAATATAAAATTTAAATAAATACTTAAAAGAAAGCAAAACAAAAACCATAATATGATTGAATTAATTCAATCATATTATGGAATATTAATACTAGTAATTTAAAGAACGCTTATCAACTGCTAAAGCAGCTTCCTTCATTGACTCAGAAAGCGTTGGATGTGCATGACAAATACGAGCGATATCCTCTGCTGCACCTTTAAACTCCATAATCGTCACAGCTTCCGAAATTAACTCAGAAGCCATAGGTCCTATAATATGAACACCTAACACCTCATCTGTTGAGGCATCAGCTATAATTTTTACAAAACCAGTTGTATCTCCTAATGCTCTTGCTCTACCATTAGCTAAAAAAGGAAAACTACCAACTTTATACTTACGATCTTCCTGTTTTAACTGTTGTTCGTTTTTTCCAACCCAAGCAATTTCTGGTGAAGTATATATAACAGAAGGAATGGTATTAAAATTAACGTGACCATGTTGTCCAACTATACGTTCAGCAACAGCTACTCCTTCCTCTTCAGCTTTATGCGCTAACATAGGGCCTCTTACAACATCACCTATAGCCCAAATATTTGATAAATTTGTTTTACAATTATCATCAACTACTATAAAACCACGTTCATCTATATTCAAACCAACTGCTGAAGCATTCAACCCATCAGTACGAGGAATACGTCCTATAGAAATAATAATTTTATCTACTAATAAGTCTTTTACTAAAGCATCTTTATCTTTATATTTGATGGATACAGACTTACCAAGATTTTTAACCTCAATAATTTCAACACCAACTCTAATATCCAGGCCTTGTTTTGTAAATACCTTTAAAGCTTCTTTTGATATTTGAGAATCAGCTGCCATTAGAAAATCAGGCATAGCTTCAAGTATAGTGACATCAGAACCAAGTCTACGCCATACACTTCCCATTTCAAGACCTATAACACCAGCACCTATAACACCTAATTTTTTAGGAACATTTTCAATGTTTAATGCACCATCATTAGACAGAACTGTTTTTTCATCAAATTTCAAACCAGGATACTCTCTGGCAGATGAACCAGTAGCAACTATTACATTTTTTGCTAATAATTCTTCATTCGATGAAGATACTTTTATCAGTACATGATCTTTATTTTTCTCTACGAAAGAAGCAAGACCATTAAAAAAAGAAACCTTATTTTTTTTAAAAAGATATAAAATCCCTTCATTGTTTTGCTTAACTACTGAATTTTTACGGGAAATAAGTTTTTTTAGATTAAGTGATAAATTAGAAACTGCTATACCATGTTCATCAAAATGATGGTTTGCAAGATCAAAATGTTCTGAAGATTGCAACAATGCTTTAGATGGAATACAACCAACATTAGTACATGTCCCACCTGGAGCTGGAGAACCATCCGTATTTTTCCATTCATCTATACAAGCTACATTCAATCCAAGCTGAGAAGCACGAATCGCTGCTATATATCCACCTGGACCGGCACCTATCACTACAAGATCAAATTGTTTTGACATATTTTTACTATATAAATAGATTCATAAATTCTAGATATTACATTTAATAATATCTAGGTCATAAATAAGAGTATCCAATAATATAATGAACACTCTTATTTTTAGAAAACAAAATATTTTATAAATCCAATAAAAGACTTTGTGGATCTTCTAATGCATCTTTAATTGCTACTAAACCCAATACAGCTTCACGACCATCAATAATTCTATGATCATAAGATAATGCTAGATAATTCATAGGACGAATAACTATCTGACCATTTTCAACAACAGCACGTTCCTTAGTAGCATGTATTCCAAGAATAGCAGATTGAGGAGGGTTAATTATCGGAGTAGACAACATTGACCCAAAAACTCCACCATTTGATATAGAAAATGTCCCACCTGTCATTTCTTCTATACTTAATTTGCCATCTGCTGCTCTTTTACCAAAATCAGCAATAGATTTTTCTATATCTGATATAGATAATTGATCTGCATTTCTAAGTATTGGGACGACAAGACCTCTTGGACTACCAACAGCAATACCAATATCAAAATAACCATGATATATAATGTCTTTTCCATCGATAGAAGCATTAATTAATGGAAATTTCTTGAGTGCGGCAACAGCAGCTTTTACAAAAAAAGACATGAAACCTAATTTTACACCATGTTCTTTTTCAAACTTATCTTTATATTTACGTCTTATATCGATAACAGACTGCATATTAACTTCATTAAAAGTAGTTAATATAGCATTTTCTTGTTGAGACTGTATTAACCTTTCAGCAATCCTTGCTCTTAAACGACTCATAGGAACACGCTGTTCTGGTCTTCCATCAATAGAAAATGTTTTTGGCTGTGTATTATCTATTGTAGGCTTAGCAACAGCAGATAAAGGTTTTGTAGATAAAACATCAGATTTTGTTACTCTACCATCCCTTCCAGAACCAGGTATTGATGATATGTCTAAACCTTTTTCAGATAATATTTTTGAAGCTGCAGGTGAAGCTACATTTTTCATATCCTTAATATTATGGTTAGAAGTTTCATTCAATGATTCAGTAGAATTTGAAATGTTTTTAGAGACATCCTCAGATGCTGCTTTAGCAGCAGTGTCTATTTTTGCAATCAATTCGCCAGAAACAACAGTACTACTATCTCCTCTAACTATTTCTATCAGCACACCAGAAGATGGAGCTGGAACTTCTAAAACAACTTTATCAGTTTCAATTTCTATTAAAATCTCATCTGACTCTACAAAAGAACCTACACTCTTTTTCCAAGACATCATAGTAGCTTCTGAAATAGACTCAGACAACTGAGGAACAACAACATCAATAATAGCCATAATGGTAAATCCCGTAATTCATTAACAATTATAAAAATATCATTTAGCAAGTATAACCTTAAATTTTTGAGCAAAAGCCTGATCAATTAAATTCTTTTGTTGTTCTTGATGCTTAGCTAAATAACCCACTGCAGGAGATGCAGACGCATTACGTCCAGCATAACCAAGTTTTTGACCCTCTTTCATATTTTCATATAAATGATGTTGAATATAATACCAAGGACCTTGATTTTGTGGTTCATCTTGTACCCATATGATTTCAGATACATTAGGATATTTCTGTAGTTCAGCCTCAAAAGATTTATGAGCGAAAGGATATAATTGCTCAATTCTAACTATAGCAACATTATCCAATGATCTTTCTTTACGAGAATTTACTAGATCATAATATACCTTACCAGAACAGGCTAATAATCTTTTCACTGATTTTGCATTAATACTAGAATCAACTTCTGGAATTACCATTTTGAAAGATCCTTCAGATAAATCCTTTAATGGTGAACTTGCATCTTTATTACGCAACAAAGATTTAGGAGTAAAAATCACTAAAGGCTTACGGAAAGGACGGATCATCTGTCTACGCAACAAGTGAAATATTTGTGATGCAGCAGTAGGCTGAACAACCTGCATATTATTATCAGAACATAATTGCAAAAATCTTTCAATTCTTCCAGAAGAATGCTCAGGACCCTGACCTTCATATCCATGAGGTAACATCATAGTCAAACCAGAATGACGACCCCATTTGGCTTCACCAGATGATATAAATTGATCTATAACTACTTGAGCTCCATTGACAAAATCACCAAATTGAGCTTCCCATATTGTAAGAGTATTAGGCTCTGAACAAGAATAACCATATTCAAATCCCAATACAGCTTCCTCAGAGAGCACAGAATCTATGACAACAAAAGGAGCTTGAGAATCAGAAATATTTTTAAGAGGAACATATACTCCATCATCCCATTTTTCTCTATTTTGATCATGTAAAACAGCATGTCTATGTGTAAATGTACCACGACCAGAATCTTGACCAGTAATTCTTATAGCATAACCAGAATTTAGCAAAGTAGCAAAAGCTAAATGCTCAGCCATCCCATAATCCAAATTAATCTCTCCATGAGACATTTTACGACGATCGTTTAACAGTTTGGCAACTAATGGATGTGCATTAAAACCATCAGGAACTTTAGTTATCAATTCACCTATACGATTCAATTCAGAAATAGGAACAGCAGTATCTGCATGATCTGTCCATTTGGAATTTAAAAATGGTGCCCAATCTATAGCATATTTACTTTTATGATCCGTTAATATTGGCTCAATGGTACGTTGTCCGTCTTCCATAACCTGACGATATTCTTTTACAAAACTATCAGCTTCTTCAGAAGTTAAAACTTTTTGATCGACCAACTTATCAGCATACAACTTACGTGTTCCTGGATGTTGTTTAATGCGACTATACATCAAAGGTTGGGTTAAAGCAGGAGTATCTTGCTCATTATGACCAAGCTTACGGAAACAAACAATATCAATAACAACATCACGACCAAATTTCATTCTATAATCAACAGCCAATTTGCTCGCAAACACAACCGCTTCAGGATCATCTCCATTAACATGAAATACTGGAGCTTCAATCATTTTAACAACATCTGTACAGTATATCGTTGACCTAGCATCTCTAGGATCAGATGTCGTAAAACCTATTTGATTATTTATAACAATATGTATTGTACCACCAGTACCATATCCTCTAGTTAAAGCTAGATTCAATGTTTCCATAACAACGCCTTGACCAGCAAAAGCAGAATCACCATGAACAAGAACAGGAAGAACTTGTTGTTTTCCTTTATGATCTTCTCTTCTCTCTTGCCTAGCTCTAGCACTACCCTCAACAACTGGATTAACAATTTCTAAATGCGATGGATTAAAGGCTAGGGACAAATGGACAGGACCACTTCGCGTTGCTAGATCACTAGAAAAACCATTATGGTATTTAACATCACCATCACTAAGAAATTGTGAATGTTTACCTTCAAATTCTGCAAACAAATCAGCAGGCATTTTACCCATGATATTTACCAGCATGTTTAAACGGCCTCTATGAGCCATGCCGACTATAACTTCCTGAATTCCAAGATCAGCAGCATGATTAACAACTTCATCCATAGAAGCTATAAAACTTTCTCCTCCTTCAAGAGAAAAACGTTTCTGCCCAACATATTTTGTATGCAAAAATCTCTCTAAACCTTCAGCCTCAGTTAATTGTTGTAATATATGACGCTTTCCATCAACACCTAGATTAATATCTACTCCTTGAGTTGATTCCATACGCTCCTGTACCCATCTTTTTATTACAGGATTAGATATATGCATAAACTCAACGCCTATAGAGCGGCAATAGGTGTTTCTCAAGGATTTTAAGATTTCCCTCAAAGTCATAGTACTAGATTTTGAAAAATAAGTACTACTTGAAGAGTAGGCCTGATCAAGATCAGATTCTATAAATCCATAAAAAGCTGGATCTAACTCCGGAATATCAGGACGCTCTTTTCTTTTCAGAGGATCTAAATCAGCCCAATGAACTCCTAAGGATCTATAAGCAGCAATTATAGATTGTACAAACACTTGCTTTGAGGCAACTGATAAATCTGTAGAATTAGAACTATTATTAACAAAAGAATTTGTTTTAGCTCTGTAAGCAAAAGACTCTACTATAGGGGCATGAGCTTGATCTACAGTTTTCTCGCTACCATCTGTAGCTGGTGAATTCTGCAAATGATCAAAATACTCTCGCCAATGTTCAGCTACAGCAGCTGGGTTATCAAGATAAATCTCGTATAACTCTTCTACATATGGCGCATTACCGCCAAATAAATATGATGTGGACAACGATTCTTTATTAGAAGACATAATTTAGCTTCACCTTTTCGAGCATTTCACTCGACACGATGCAGGGATAAAACCTTCCGCGACACGGACTTCCCGTTCAGCGGATAGCAATGGGCAGAAGGCATGTAAATTTTAAAAGCCACTAAGGCTAAAATAACTAGCACATTAATTATAACTCATTAGTTATAACTTTATAACTACTTATTACAACAATTATTGTACACAAAAAAATGCTTAAATATCAGGAATTCAGCATTATAGGTATACTGATTAACATCATAAAACAACAAAAAACATAAAACTTATTAATAATGAATTATCAAATGACGCATCATAAATAAACAATTATAATTTTATAGTATAAGAAATGACTTTATAGCATAAGAAAACATTGTTAATATAATTGTAATTAAACAAACAAATAAAATTACTTAATTTTTAAAAGTTCTTATGAAGAAAGAATTTCTTATGAAGAAAGAATATTTATGAGATAATAAAATTTTTCGTAAAACTAAATATTAATCAAATATGTTAGCATTTATAGTCGGCTATAATTATAAAATTATAAATTAAGAGATTAATTTTTAATCAAATATTGGTAACAGTTTGTATAAAATACTAATTTGCTATTTATATAGTATCGTCAAGCTGTCTAAGAACTTTATTATAAAACTTTCAACAAAGTGTAAAAAATATGGATGAAAATTTAAATCAAAGAGCATTAGAATATCATGCTTTTCCTACTCCAGGAAAAATATCTGTCACTCCTACTAAAACATTAGCTAATCAAGATGATTTATCTTTAGCCTACTCTCCCGGAGTAGCTGCTGCTTGTATGGCGATTTTTAACTCTGGAGACAGTGCTGCTTCAATGTATACCTCCAGATCTAACTTAGTCGGAGTAATTACAAATGGCACAGCAGTTTTAGGTCTAGGTAATATAGGGCCTTTGGCATCAAAACCAGTAATGGAAGGCAAAGGATGTTTATTTAAGAAATTTGCTGGAATTGATGTTTTTGATATTGAACTAGCAGAAAATGATCCAGACAAACTTGTAGATATAATATCAGCCTTAGAACCCACATTAGGTGGTGTTAATCTCGAAGATATAAAAGCACCAGAATGTTTTTATATTGAGAAGAAACTCAGAGAAAAAATGAAAATACCAGTTTTCCATGATGATCAACATGGTACTGCAATAATATCATCTGCTGCTATTCTAAATGGCCTTAAGGTAGTAAACAAAAAAATAGAGGATGTTAAAATAGCTTGTTCTGGAGCTGGTGCTGCTGCTATTTCATGTCTAGACCTTTTAGTAAGGTTAGGAGCAAAAATTGAAAATATCTATGTAGTAGATTCTCGTGGAGTTATATGGGAAGGCAGAGATGAAAACATGGAAATTAATAAGCGTAGGTATGCTAAAAAAACTTCCTCAAGAACTCTAGCCGATGTTGTAAAAAATGCAGACGTATTCTTAGGCTGCTCTGCAGCAAAAGTTTTAACTCCTGAAATGGTTAAAACTATGGCTAATAAACCTCTTATTTTGGCTTTAGCAAACCCAGAACCAGAAATATTACCAACGCTAGCTAAAGAAGTTAGACCAGATTGCATAATAGCCACAGGAAGGTCAGATTATCCTAACCAAGTAAATAATGTTTTATGTTTCCCCTTCATCTTTAGAGGAGCCCTGGATTGCGGAGCCTCACAAATTACAGAAGAAATGAAGATGGCTACTGTTAGGGCTATAGCTGATTTAGCGCAAGCAGAACAAAATGATGAAGTAGCTTCTGCCTATTCTGGTCAAAATCTGTCTTTCGGTCCAGAATATATAATACCTAAACCGTTTGACCCTAGATTAATAGTACATATAGCACCAGCTGTTGCAAAAGCAGCTCAAGAATCAGGTGTTGCTAAAAGACCTATAAAAAATTTAGAAGCTTATAAACAAAAATTAGCATCTTACGTTTATCATTCTGGTCAACTAATGCTTCCTTTATTTGAACAAGCACAAAAAGATCTTAAGAGAGTAATTTATGCTGATGGTGAAAATGAAAGAGTATTAAGAGCGGTACAAACGATAATAGATGAAAAATTAGCATATCCTATACTAATAGGTAGGTCATCAGTAATAGAAATGCGAATAAAAAAATTGGGTTTGCGAATCAATATAAATAATGATTTAGAAATAGTTAATCCAGAAGATGATATTAGATTTAAAGATCTATGGACTAGTTATTATAAATTAAAATGTAGAGATGGAGTAACTCCAGATATTGCTAAATCTATGATCAGAAAACATAATACTCTTATAGGAGCTATGCTTCTCAAAAGAGGTGATGCTGATGCAATGCTATGTGGAGTTACAACAAAGTACAATAATCAATTAAAATACATAGATGAAGTAATCGGAAAAGAATCAAATAATACATATGCAGCCCTGAATATATTAATGTTACCAAATCAAACATTATTTATTGCAGATACTCAAGTTAATGAGGACCCTAATTCTCAAGAAATTGCTAATATAGCTATACAAGCTGTACAAAAAATGCTCAATTTTGGTTTCACTCCTAAAGTAGCATTATTGTCTCATTCTAATTTTGGTAGCCAAATCAGCAAATCCTCACAAAAAATGTCAGAGGCATTAAAAATAATAAGAAGATTAGAACCAGAATTAGAAGTAGAAGGAGAAATGCATGCTGATTCTGCTTTATCTGAAAAAATAAGAAATATTTCTTATCCAGATAACAACCTTAAGGGTGTTGCAAATCTTTTAATAATGCCTAATTTAGATGCAGGAAATATTGCTCATAACTTACTCAAAATGACCGGCAGTAACGGTATAACTGTTGGTCCTATATTATTAGGATCATCTAGACCAGTCCACATTTTGACGAATAGTTCAACCGTAAGAAGAATAATCAATATGACAGTTTTAGCTGTGATTGATGCTCAAAAAGAAAAAAATAAAACATAATTTTTCTATTATTAGGCTATGCATAAAATATAGAGATCCTTTTTTATGCATAGCCCATTTCTTTTTATATAAATAATTTAATTTAGGATAAAATATATTTATGCCATTATTTATTATTATTCACATGACAATAACAATATCATGGTTTGCAGGATTATTTTATCTGCCTCGTATATTTGTAAATATAGCACAACAAGATGAAGATAATATTAAACATTGCCTTATAGGAATGGCTAAACGTTTATATAATTTTATGTATTTTTTAAGTATTGGAGTAATAATTTCTGGAATAATACTATATATATCCAAAAATCCTATAGAACAAAATATTGAGGATCATCATAAATGGATGTATCTAAAGCTTATAATTGTATTTATGGCTTTTGTATATCAACAAATATGTAACAAAATGATCGAAAATTTTGAAAAAGGTTCAAATAAAAAAAGTCATAATTTTTATAGAGTGTTTAATGAAATACCATTAATTTTTTTAATTGCAATATTAACTTTAGTGACTATAAAACCATTCTAAATATAACAAGATATTAAAAGAAGTCAAAAATGTTAGGTACACATAACAGTAATAATTTTCAAAATAAGAAACAATATAATAATTTTTCTGATGGAAAAGTTTTTACTGTTTTTGCTGTATGTACGTATGGTCTAGAAGAAAAACTATTAGAAGAATTGAAAACAATTGGTTTCCAGAATATTGCAATTGAAAAGTCAGGATGCACCTTTGAAAGTAATTTGCGAGGTATACAATATGCTAACTTATATACAAGGATATCATCTAGAATTTTACTTCAAATTGAAAAAAATATAATTTATGCAGAGAAAGATATATTAGATATTTCCACCAAAATTAAATGGGATGAATGGTTTGACTTAAAAAGAACAATAAAAATAAAAACTATTGGATATAATACCAAATTTCAAAGTATTCAATATTGTAATCTGTTGATAAAAGATGGCATATGCGATTATTTCAGAAAAGTATATAATGCCAGGCCAAACATAGACAAACAGAATCCTGATATACAAATATATGCATATATAAGACAAAATACATTTACCTTATATATAGATTCCTCTGGAGAATCTCTATTTAAAAGAGGTTGGAGATTGGATAAAGGAACAGCTCCAATAAAGGAAAATTTAGCAGCTGGATTACTGGCACTATCAGGATGGACTCCACAATATCCTTTACTAGATCCTTTTTGTGGTAGTGGCACTATAATCATAGAAGCAGCATATATAGCCTGCTCTATTCCTCCTGGTATATCGAGAAAATTTGCTTTCGAAAAATTAAATTTCTATAATAATTCTAATTGGATTGATATCTTAAAAGAAGCAAAAGATAATATAAAAAGAAATATTCAAGTAGAATTAATTGGTTGTGACATAGATAAAACAGTCATAGAATATGCTAAGATCAATTTAGATAGATCAGGAATAAATAATAATAATAATATAAAATTTATACAAGAAGATGCTTGTAATATCAAAATATCAACTCATAATGAGGGATTTATAGTAACGAATCCTCCTTATGGAGAAAGAACTGATAATGAAGATATATGGTATTCTTGGTCTCATAATTTAAAAGAAAACTTCTTTAACTGGGACCTTAATATAATTTCTAATGATATGTCACTACCCAGCAAAATGCGTTTAAAACCTAAAAGAAAAATTCCTATTTTTAATGGAAAATTAGAATGTAGGTTATTTAAATTTGAAATAGTAAAAAATAGCTATAGAACAGCAAAATAGCAATAAGGTCAACTCTTATCATATAAATATTGAGTTGACCTTACTTTATTATTGATATTAGCTTATATTATAAAAAGCATCTCTACCAGGATAAATCGCAACACTAGATAGTTCTTCATTTATACGCAATAACTGATTATATTTAGCCATTCTATCAGATCTTGATAATGAACCAGTTTTAATCTGCATTGCATTTGAAGCTACAGCTATATCAGCAATCGTAGAATCTTCTGTTTCTCCGGATCTATGAGAAATGACTGACGTATATCCAGCTTTTTTTGCCATATCTATAGCTGCAAAAGTTTCAGTCAAGGTTCCTATCTGATTAATCTTAATCAGAATAGAATTTGCAATTCCCTTTTTTATTCCTTCTCTTAAAATTTTAGTATTAGTAACAAACAAATCATCTCCAACTAATTGAATATTCCTACCCAATTGATTTGTTAATATTTCCCAACCATCCCAATCATTTTCAGACATCCCATCCTCAATAGAAATAATAGGATATTTATCACATAAATTACCAAGGAAATCAGCAAATTCTTTAGAATTTAGAGAAATATTATTTTCTCCATAAAGACTATATTTCCCATTACGATAGAATTCAGAACTAGCACAATCTAAACCCAAACATACTTGTGTTCCTGGCTCATATCCTGCTTCACTAATTGCTTTTAATATTAATTTAATAGCTTCTTCATTATTACTAACATTAGGAGCAAAACCTCCTTCATCTCCAACTGCGATAGACATGCCATTTGCAATAATAATTTTCTTTAAAGTATGAAAAATTTCAGCACCCCAACGTAATGCATCCTGAAAACTACTAGCTCCAATCGGCAGTATCATAAATTCCTGCAAATCTAAATTATTATTGGCATGAGCTCCTCCATTAATAACATTCATCATTGGAACAGGCATACTCATTAGACCACTACCCCCAAGATAACGATATAGTGGAAGACCAGATTCGTCAGATGCTGCACGAGCGATAGCAATACTAACCGCTAAAATAGCATTAGCTCCTAATCTACTTTTATCTTCTGTTCCATCTAAATCTATCATTATTTTATCTATGAAAGATTGTTCATAAGCATCTAAACCTATTATCGCTTCGCTGATATCAGAATTTATATGCTCTATAGCTTTAAGAACTCCTTTACCCATATATCTATTTACATCATTATCTCTAAGTTCTATAGCCTCACGTGTCCCTGTAGATGCTCCAGAAGGCACAGATGCTCTACCAATAGCACCACTTTCTAAAATTACATCACATTCAACTGTAGGATTTCCACGGGAATCAAGAATCTCTCTGCTAACAATATCAATAATTGCACTCATAATACTTATTCCTAAACAATAATATAAAAATACTAAAAAACATCAAAGATCTATTAATAATAAGAATATAAATTATTAAATAAAATTGCAATTTGATCTATTTTTCTATATGCATAAATATATGCATTTGCAATAACACTAAAATACCTGACAAAAAAATAACATTATCTCTAATATTCAAATTAAAGAAAATTTAGTCTTAAAATAGTAATATATAATTCACAATAAAAAACGATTATTTCTCAATGTTTTTCATCCTAATTGCGGCATTTATAAAGCCAATAAATAAAGGATGTCCGTCTCTTGGGTTAGAATTAAATTCTGGATGAAATTGAACCCCAACAAACCAACAATGACTAGGCAGTTCTATAATTTCTTGTAATTTATCTTTAATAGTTTCCCCACTAAAGATTAAACCATTTTCTTCTAAAACTTCTATATAAGAATTATTTACCTCATATCTATGACGATGACGTTCATAAGCATCCGAACCATAAATATCAAATGCTATAGTATTCGGTCTTATTGAAATATGTTGTAATCCTTTACGCATAGTTCCCCCTAAATCAGACAAAGAATTACGTATTTCAGTGCTACCTTCACCATTAACCCACTCTTCAACTAAAGCTACTACAGGATATTGAGTATTTTTATCAAACTCTGTACTATTAGCACCTGATAAATTTGCAATATTGCGAGCATATTCTATTACAGCAACTTGCATGCCAAGACATATTCCTAAGAAAGGAATATTATTCTCTCTTGCATACTTGGTTGCTAAAATTTTACCCTCTATTCCTCTCTTACCAAAACCTCCAGGAATTAATATAGCATCTAAATTATCTAAAGCACCTATTCCATTATTTTCTAAATCTTCAGAATCAATATACCTTATTATTATTTTAGAGTTAGTATGTATTCCAGCATGTGCTATTGCTTCTATAAGAGATTTATACGACTCTGTAAAATCAACGTACTTCCCAACTAAACCAAGCGTAATATTATGCTCTAGGTTTTCTATAGTACTAATTAATTTTTTCCAAATAGTTAAATCAGCTACATTTGGTCTTAAAGATAAGACATCACAAATTATACTATCAACTCCTTGTTCATGTAACATTAATGGTATTTTATAAATAGAATCTACATTCCAAACAGAAATTACTGACTCCATAGAAACATTCGAAAACATTGAAATTTTTGCTCTTTCTTCTTCAGGTATAATTCTATCAGCCCTACATAGAAGTAAGTCAGGATGTATACCAATTTCTCTTAACTTCTGAACAGAATGTTGTGTTGGCTTAGTTTTAAGTTCTCCAGCAGGAAATACAGAAGGAACTAATGTAAGATGAACAAATGCAGAATTGTGCTTGCCCATAAGCAAACTCATTTGCCTTACAGATTCTAAAAATGGTAAGGATTCTATATCTCCAACTGTACCACCAATTTCAATAATAGCAATATCTGCCTTTCCATTAAAACTAGATTCAACTCCTTTAATAATAAACTCTTGTATTTCATTTGTAATATGAGGAATTACTTGGACCGTTTTACCTAAATAATCACCACGACGTTCCTTTTTCAAAACTGATTCGTATATTCTACCAGTAGTAAAATTATTTAGTTTTGTCATTCTTGTTGATATAAAACGTTCATAATGTCCTAAATCCAAATCAGTTTCTGCTCCATCTTCAGTAACAAAAACCTCACCATGTTGAAATGGACTCATAGTACCAGGATCAACATTTATATAAGGATCTAATTTCAGCATGGTGACATTCAAACCGCGAGATTCCAAAATAGCAGCTAGAGAAGCTGCTGCTATTCCTTTACCAAGTGAAGATACTACTCCCCCTGTTATAAAAACGTATTTAGTCATTATGTTCCCAATAGACACACGATATGCTTATAAAATTACAAAATAAAAAATAAAGCATATAATTAAAATTAACATTATACACTAGAGACTACGATCAATAACAACCAAGATAATATTAATGATACATAAAACAATAATATTAGGATAAAATGGAATGCACGAACAAACAAATATAAACTATTAGCAATAATATATTTTCTGGAGAAAATGCATATAATGTCAGAAAATGATACCATAAATTATGATGTGTTAATTGTTGGAGGCGGACCTGCAGGTATAGCTACAGCCATACACTTAAAACAATTATCTAAAAAAAAAAATAAAAAACTCAATATTTGTATAATAGAAAAATCACCTGAATTAGGTTCTCATATTATATCAGGGGCTATTGTAGATATAAGATCTTTAAAAGAATTATTGCCAGATGATAATATAGAAAATAATGATATTCTAGACCCAGTTTTAAATGAAAGTTTTTTTTATTTAACTAAAAACCGAAGTTTTAAAATATCAAACATACTTATACCAAAATGCCTAATAAACACAAATTGCTATCTAGTAAGATTAGGATATCTAGTAAAATGGCTAGGGAAAAAAGCAGAAGAATTAGATGTTGATATTTTTACAGGATTTACAGCAAAAAATATTTTATATAACAAAAATGAAGAAGTATGTGGGATAAAAACTGGTGATTTTGGAATAAATAAATATGGTCAAAAAAGCAATACTTTCCAAGAAGGCTTAAAAATACAAGCAAAATATACAATATTAGCAGAAGGATCAAGAGGACATTTAGGAAAAGAAATAATAAAAAAATTTAAATTAGATAATTTAAAAAACTCACAAACATACTCAATAGGCATAAAAGAACACTGGCAAATAGAGAGTCAAGACTATTCTCAAGGAAATGTAATACATACTATAGGATGGCCATTAAATAAAAAAGCTTCTGGAGGAGCTTTTTTATATTTTCTAAAAAAAAATATAGTCTCAATAGGAATGGTCATAGACTTGGATTATAAGAATACATGGTTTTCTCCCTTTGAAGAATTCCAAAACTATAAATCACATAAACTAATTTCTAATATATTAAAGAGCGGAAAGAGACTATCCTATGGTGCCAGAAGCATAACAAATGGTGGCCTACTTTCATTACCTAAAACATCGTTTCCTGGAGGGCTATTAGTAGGATGTGAGGCTGGGTTCTTAAATTCATCGAAATTAAAAGGAGTACATACTGCCATAAAAAGTGGAATGCTAGCTGCAGAAACAATAATGGATAATTATTTATCATCAGAACCATCAATCAATAATGATCTTATACGATATGATTATTTCTTTAAAAAATCATGGTTATACAAAGAATTATATTTATCTAGAAATTTTAAACTATGGAATAAAAAGCCAAAATTGATAGGATGTATAATGAATTTTATAGAACAAAAGATTTTGAAAGAAAAATTCAAATTTGATCTTAAAAATCATAAAGAAGATCATATGTGCCTTAATGATAAAAAATATAGCAAGTATATAAAATACCCTAAAGCTGACAATATATTAATATTTGATAAAGAAAGTTCGGTACAATTATCAAATACATATCATCAAAAAAACCAACCAGTACATTTGAAAATAATTGATATAAATATTCCAATAAAAACTAATTTAATAAAATACGGAGCACCAGAAGTTAGATATTGTCCAGCAGGAGTATATAAATTTGAAAAAGATAACAATAACAAATTTAATTTTGTGATAGAGGCAGAAAACTGCATACATTGTAAAACTTGTGATATCAAAGATCCAAATCAAAATATAATCTGGACTCCACCTCAAGGAGGTGAAGGTCCAATATATGATGGCATGTAAATATTAAATTATAATACTGTTGATAAATTTTTTAATACATGGATATTTTCTAAAGTAGATATATCCTGTGTTATCTGCTCTCCATTAGCTGTCAAACGTAATAATCTCCTCATTATTTTACCAGAACGAGTTTTTGGTAAATTATCACCAAATCTAATATCTTTTGGTTTGGCTATAGGACCTATTTCTTTGGCTACCCAATCTCGCAATTGTTTTGCTATCCTTATTGCCTCTTCTCCTTCAGGTTGTTTATCTTTTAATACAACAAAAGCCACTACTGCTTCTCCTGTTGTTATATCAGGACGCCCTACTACTGCTGCCTCAGACACTAACTCATGAGATACTAAAGCTGACTCAATTTCCATTGTTCCAAGACGATGACCTGATACATTTAAAACATCATCAATACGGCCTAAAATCCAAAAATAATTATCATTATCTTTTTGAGCTCCATCTCCAGCTAAATAATAACCTTTTAATTCTTCTGGGAAATAACTAGATTTAAATCTTTCTGGATCATTCCATATGTTTCTTATCATACCAGGCCATGGTCTTTTTATTACTAAAAATCCACCTTTACCAGGTAATACATCTTCACCTGTTTCATCTACTACTGAAGCAGATATACCTGGTAAAGGCAATGTGCAGGATCCTGGCTTTAATGGAGTAACACCAGGTATCGGTGTTATCATATGGCCACCTGTCTCAGTTTGCCACCAAGTATCAACGATAGAACATTTTTCTCTACCAACATTTTTATAGTACCACAACCAAGTTTCCGGATTAATAGCCTCTCCAACTGAACCTATTATACGCAAACTGCTTAAATCAAAATTCTTAGGATGAATTTCTTCATCACTAGAAGATGATTTTATTAATGATCTTATAGCAGTAGGAGCCGTATAAAATATGCTAACTTTATGATCAGATATCATCTTCCAAAATCTTCCAGAATCAGGATAAGTTGGAATACCTTCAAAGATAACTTGAGTCATACCTAAAGCTAAGGGAGCATACGATATATAAGTATGTCCAGTAATCCAGCCAATATCTGCAGTACACCAAAATATATCACTACCACTAGCATTAAAAGTCCAATTCATGCTCATTTTAGACCAAAGCAAATAACCAGCTGATGAATGCTGTACTCCTTTAGGTTTTCCTGTAGAACCTGATGTATATAAAATAAACAAAGGATGTTCTGAATTAACAAAAGTAGGCTCACAATAATCTAACTGCTCATCCTCAACATCAGACATCCATAAATCACGATCTATATTCCAACTAATACTATTGCCTGCACGTTTATAAACAATAATATTTCTTATGCCCTCACATCCACCCATCTCAA
The DNA here is from genome assembly GCA_027557655.1 of Candidatus Kinetoplastibacterium crithidii. NCBI lineage: Bacteria > Pseudomonadati > Pseudomonadota > Betaproteobacteria > Candidatus Kinetoplastidibacterium > Candidatus Kinetoplastidibacterium crithidiae. The sequence goes on from CP064915.1 coordinate 499,222, forward strand.
TTGCATCATCTACTGTAACTTTCAGTGGTATAAATTTTCCACCACGTCTTTGACTATCAGCTGTTATAACTAATGAAGCACCAATATCAATAATTCTTTCATGAAGACTTTTAGAAGAAAACCCGCCAAAAACAACTGAAATTATTATGCCTAATCTCGCACATGCTTGCATAGCCACAACCACTTCTATAGACATAGGCATATATATGATGCACCTATCCCCAATACTATATCCCAATTTTTTAAGACCATTAGCAAATTTACAAACACGCCGAAACAACTCTATATAGCTGATCTTTTCTACTTTTCCATCATCTGACTCAAAAATAATAGCTGTTTTATTTTTATTTTCATCGATTAAATTAATATCAAGACAATTAAATGAGACATTTATTTCACCATCTGGAAACCATTTATAATGAGGTGCTTCTGACTCATCTAAAACATTTGTAAATAACTTATGCCAAGTTAGAAAATCTAAAGCATATTTTTTCCAAAACGACTTATAGTCATTTTCTGATTCTAAACACAAGGATTTATAAGAATCTAAATCTTTAATAAAAAAATGATTTTTTTTAATATTATCATGTTTAGGATCAAAAACCCTGTCCTCAATCAAAACAGATTCTATATGATTAGACATAACAATGTCTCCAATTATTAATTATGGCAATATTCAATATAATCCTCCATTTATGATATTAAAAAAATTAATATGAATGTTATAACGACAATAATCCAGCTCTGGCTATATCAACATCCTCATCTGATTTTGCCCCAGAAACTCCTATGCCTCCAACAACATTGCCATCTATAATAATTGGTAAGCCACCTTCTAGCATACCCTCTAAATTAGGAGCAGAAAGAAATGAATAACGACCATTATTTATAATATCTTCATATATTTTAGACTCACGTCTAGCAAGAGATGAGGTTTTTGCCTTTGCTGAAGCAATATAAGATGATATTGTTGGCGCATCATCCATTCTAGACATTCCAAGCAAATGACCTCCATCATCGACAACAGCAATTGTAACTTTCCAATTGTTTTTAACAGCGTAATCTTCTGCTGCAGATATAATTTTTTTTACATCACAACTACTTAAAATAACTTTAGTTTTCATAAAAACTCCCGATATAATGTTAAAGTTTTAATTATTAAGATAATAAAAGAAATTGTCATCAACCCATAACATGTAAAAATAGAATATTTTGCTAATAACTAATTATCTCGATTTCCTTTACCATAGCAAATTTCATTTATATAATATACATTTATTCTACTATTCTAGTTTTGATAGACTACACTATTTTGAATGTTTCTAGCATAAGAATAATAATTAAGAAAATATTCCTCTTAATTATTTGTATTAATATATCTTCTTGTTGTATACAAGAAAATCCAAGGAAGAAATGCTATCTTCCAAAAAAGATTGTTTTGCCAACTAGTGATAAAAAAAATATTATATTTGCAAAAGAAGCATTAAAACAATTAAATAAAAAATATGTTTATGGTGGATCATTGCCTCAAAAAGGTTTTGACTGTAGTGGTTTAGTATATTACTGTGCAAAAAAATCATTAAATCTAGATTTACCAAGAACCACTAAGAAACTAATTAAGGTTGGAAAATCAATCTCTAAGAAAAAAATACGAACTGGAGACTTAGTGTTTTTCAAAACAAACTACAATCAATTACATGTTGGTATTTATGTAAAAGATGATATTTTTATACACGCCCCAAGAACTGGCAAAAAAATCAAATTTGATTATATAAATAGCGAATATTGGTCAAAAAAATACATAACATCCCGTAGAATATGTTATTGAAAATTTAACTTACAATAGTATTATAGATTTTACCAATACTAAATATAAAAAACAAATCATAATATGAGGCAGAATTAAACCAGACAAAACCCCAATAACATTTCATAAAATTAGCAGTTGAAACAAACGAACAAAATTTAAATATATTAGTGTTAATAATACAAATAAAAAATTAATAGATTTTTATTACTATTGTTTATTTTACCTAATATGATAGCTAAAATTGACAAATTTAATGCAACCATAGGTATAAAAATACGACCTACTACTATATAAGACTAAGATAAATTACTATTTTCAAAAAAAGTTTTTATAGAAACGTCTTCAAATTATTTATGGAACAACTAGAAATAGTATTAATTTTATAAAACTCATCTAAACAAACTTTATATTCATCAAAATTTGAAAATATTATTTCAGAAGAATGACTCCCAATATTTATAATTTTTACATCCTTCATAATAAAAAAAATTATTACAATCTAACAATTTATCTATCTTTAAATATTTTGCAATCATTAAAATAAATCCATACTTATTAATCTTGCAAAAACATTACTGAATTTATTATTTTTATTTAAATTACCAGCAAAAAACATTGTATTATTAGCATAAATAAAATTACCAAAAGATAACTTGTATAAATTAGAATTTTCTAAATAATGATTTTGAACATGTTCTATATTCCTATAAACAATTGATGATAAAAATAATGAAAGAATCATCATTATCGGTAATGCAGTTATAATATTTATAAAGAAAATATAATATTGATCGATGAATCAATTATTATATTTAATTATACGTATTATAATTATAGAAAACCAACTAACAATTAAAATTGATAAAGTAACTATAAAATTTTTATTTATTTCATGAAAAAATGATTTTTTAAAAATTGATATTTTCTAAAAATAAAAAAGATATGTTAAATTTGTTTAATTACTATAATCTAGAGAAACATAATATGGAAATTTATATAGAAAATAAAACTACAGATATATCAAATATAGACACGGAATCATTAGGTATAGGTATATATAAAAATAATATTCTAACTTCATCTGCAAAAGAAATAAATGAAAAAAGCAATGGTTTCCTAAAACAAATATTAGATAATTTCAATGCAACACTAGGAAGTAGCATCGTTTTATACAACATACCAAATATTAAAGCAAAAAGCATTGTAATTATAGGTCTTGGCAACAATGATAAGTATTCATTAGAAGAACATAATATAGCTGAAGAGTCATTAGTTAAGACATGTATTAAGTATCAAATAAAAGAATGCTACTCAACCATTGCGTTAGAAGCTGACGCGAAAGACAGTATATTATTTATTAAAAACTCCATAATAACAGCAAAAGGATATAACTATAGATACACATCTACAATAAGAAATATTGAAAAAACTGTTGAGTTAAAAAAAATTGTATTTATGATAGATAGTAACCTAAAAGATATAGATAGGTGTCTCTTAGAAGGCACTTCAATATCTGAGGGAATATATTTAGCAAAACAACTAGGAAATCTACCTAGTAATATATGTACACCAACTTATTTAGCAAATGAAGCGAAAAAATTAGAGCAAGAATTCTCATCTATAAAAACTAATATATTAGATATTGAAGACATTAGTAAAATAGGCATGAAATCTTTTATGTCTGTTGCCAAAGGCTCTCTTGAACCATTGAAATTTATAGAGATTACATATCAATCCAATAAAACTAAAGAGCAACCAATTATAATTATAGGAAAAGGAATAACGTTCGATTCTGGAGGAATATCTCTTAAGCCTTCATCCTCAATGGAAGAAATGAAATATGATATGTGTGGAGCAGCTGCAGTTCTAGGCATAATGAAAGCAATTGCAAGACTAAAAATCAATCATAATATTATCGGATTAATACCAGCTTGTGAAAACATGCCTAGTGGAAGTGCTAATAAACCTGGTGATGTAATAGAAAGCATGTCTGGTAAAACAATAGAAATAATAAATACAGATGCAGAAGGAAGACTAGTGTTATGTGATGCACTGACTTATGCAAAAAAATATGATCCTTGTCTAGTAATAGATATGGCAACTTTAACAGGGGCCTGTGTTGTATCACTGGGGAGCGTTAGAACAGCTTTATTCTCCAATGATAAAGAAACTACAGATCTAATATTTTCATCTAGCAAAAAAGTTTTAGACTATGTATGGGAAATGCCATTAGATAATGCATACAAAGAACAATTAAAATCAGATTTTGCAGATATAAAAAATACTGGCGGTTATTCTGCTGGATGTGTAACTGCTGCCTGTTTTTTATCAGAATTTGTCGACAAATATAAGTGGGTTCATCTTGATATAGCAGGTACAGCTTGGGATAAAGCTAACAAAAAAGGGGCTACTGGAAGACCAGTTGCCTTGATTACTCAATTTTTATTAGATAAAACAAATGCAAATTGATTTTGTATTTGATATCAATAATAAATTATTATCTACTTGTCATATAATCAAAGAAATTTATATGACAAGTAGTATTATAGTATTTTGTGAAGATAAAGAAACAGCGCATACAATAGATAAATTACTATGGTCTTTTGATGATATATCATTTATACCCCACTGCATAAGCGATAACTGTAATAAAAATAATACAAAATTAATCATTACTACTAAAGATTTATTTGAATTAAAATGTATTGACAAAACCAACAAAAATTATTTATCATACATAGTGAATTTATCTAACAATTATCCACAACACTATGATCAATTTGATCATCTTATAGAAATAGTATCAAAAGATGAAGATGATCGTGCAAAAGCACGACTTAAGTGGAAATTCTATAAAAAGAATGGCCATATTGTAAAGGGAAAACCTTTTAAGATTCCTACTTAAAATAAATTAAAATAATAAACAGATTCAATTAAGATAATAACATTACAATTTTAAAAAAAATTCTACAAATAAATGACTACTACCAATTAGGAGTTGCATATGAATAATTATCAATACTCTAAATTTGATAATAACGGTAGCGTAGCTACAAAGAACAATATAATAAAGCACAATAAAGTCCTGAAGAACACTTATTTGCTACTAGCTATATCTCTAATACCTACTGTTTTAGGATCTATGTTCGGAATGCTTTCTGGACTAAATTATGGAATGCTATCTAGTCCTGGATTGTCTACTTTGATATTTTTTATAGGCTCTTTTACTCTCATGTCCTGCATAGAAAAAAATAAAAATAATTCTACTGGGATATTATTTCTACTATTATTTACTTTCTTTATGGGAATAATGCTTTCAAGACTATTAGGAGTAGTAATAGGAATGCATAATGGCTCAAAAATAGTAGCGATGGCATTCGGAGGAACTGCTGCAATATTCTGCTTTATGACTTTTATTGCACATACTGTAAAAAGAGATTTGTCCAGTTTAGAAAGATTTATGACTATAGGTGCAATAGTACTGCTGTTATCTATAATTGCAAATATTTTTCTACAGATGAGTGCTATGACATTAACAATATGTATGCTCTCAATTATAGTTTTCTCTTCTTTTATGCTAATTGATATCCACAGAATCATAAATAATGGAGAAACAAATTATATATCTGCAACCTTAGCCTTATATCTGGATATATATAATGTATTCAGTAACTTGTTAGTCATAATAGGTTTTTTCAATAATAATAATAAAGAATAAAACAAGTAATAGAGCCCACAAACAATTTTTTGTTTAAGATAATAGTGGGCTCTATTTTAAAGAAAACATTTTAGATCTTTTAAAATTTTTCTACTATACAAAGTTCTTCCATATAAATAAGTTTCTATACGATCTGATATAGATTGATTGATAAAAGAATTTTCTAAAAGATTAGAAAAATCAGGTTCTTTTTGATCAAAACCATAACCTGTTTCCTTAAGTAAAATCCATTCAAAATGCCTTAATATACTAGAAATATAACTATTATTTTTTTCATGATTATCACAGAATTTTAATAGCGAATCATGATATGCATCAAATAGAATAGGATGAGAATCTTCTTTGGGTAAAAAAGATAAAATTAACTCATTTAAATACCATGCTAATATTAAAAACTTCCCAGGCAAAGAAATTATTCCATTTAAGTCTGCCTTTACCAAAGTTTTTACCTCAGATTTTCCAGTCCATCTTAATAATAATGGAGTAAACTTAGACAAAACAGGTCTAAGCTGGGAATAAGGTCTTTTAGCTCCTTTGGCTACCATATTTATACAGCCATATTCACGAGAAAAAACCTTAATTATTAAAGATGTTTCCTTCCAAGAAATACTATGCAGTATATAGCCAATATCTTCCTTTATACGAAGATTTTTTTTATTCATAACCAAAACTTATTAAAGAATTCTTATCATTTAACCATTTTTTTTTAACTTTTATATAAACATCTAAATAAACTTTTCTATCTAAAAATTTTTCAATATCTAATCTTGCTGCAGTTGCAATTATTTTTAAATTTTCACCACGATGACCAATTAAAATAGCTCTATGATTAGTACTAGCAACTATTACACACATACTTAAATATAAAGTATTAAGTCTTTCTTCCCATTTTTCCACTAGAGTTGTACATTCATATGGAACTTCATTACCAACAAATCTAAATATTTTTTCTCTTAAAATTTCAGAAATAAAAAATGAGGTAGATCTATCAGTTAAATAGTCATCATCAAATATTTTTTCTTGTAATGGCAAATGAGAAGCGATTTCATTTAATAAAGCATCTATATTATGCTTTTTTAAAGCACTAACAGGAACAATACCACTATAAGAATAAATATTTGTTAATTTTGATATAAATGGTAGTAATTCACTCTTATTTTTAAGCAAATCAACTTTATTAAGTATCAGAATCACTTTTTTCGATTTAGGTATTATATCCAATAACCTACTATCTTCTTCTAACCACCTAACAGAATCAATAACATGGATAATAAGATCTACTTCTAATAGTTCTTGAGAAACTATTTTATTCATCATTCTATTTAATGGATTTAAATATTTCAACTGAAATCCTGGAGTATCTACAAATATAAATTGTGCATCATCTCTAGTTAGAACTCCTTTTATTCTATGTCGAGTAGTTTGTGCTTTCTTAGAAACTATAGAAAGCTTATGACCTAACAGAACATTACTTAGAGTTGATTTACCAACATTTGGACGACCAATTATACCTATAAATCCTGCACGGTAACTATTTAATTTATTGTTCATTTTTAACTAATAATTTTTCTTATTTTTTGAGCAAAAAAGATTTGATTTCATTACTATATCTAGTGCCATTCTCGCTGCCAATTGTTCTGCTGAACGTCTAGTATCACCAAATGATTTTGTTCTAATATTTAAATCTGAAATGATGCAATCTATCTCAAATATTTGATTATGGGCTAACCCATCAGTATTAACAATTACATAAGAAGGTAATGATATATGTTTAGATTGCAAAAATTCTTGTAGCAAACTTTTAGGATCTTTACCCATATTGCTTAAATCTAAATTTTCTATAAAATCAAGATATTGATATTCTATAATATTTTTACATATATCAAATCCTGAATCTTGAAAAATAGCTCCAAATATAGCTTCTATAGAATCTGCTAATATAGAAGGACGCCTAGATCCACCACTCTTTATTTCTCCATCACCCAACTTTATATACTGAGATATATTTAATTTATTAGCAATTTTTATCAGAGAATTTTGTTGAACTAAACTAGCTCTTAATCTCGATAAAACTCCTTCATCTATATTAATAAATTTATTAAATAATATAATAGTTATTGAAGCATTTAATATCGAATCACCGAGAAATTCTAGTCTTTCATTATGGTTAGAACTGTAACTACGATGTGTCAATGCTAATTCCAATAAAGATATATCATTGAAATAATATCGAAGATTCCTTTCTAAATTAGATAATGTCATGCTAGTTTAAAAAACCTATTCTTGTAATATCCTTGAAATTCATCCATATAAAAAATGCCTTGCCAACTATATTTTTTTCTGGAACAAATCCCCAATAACGACTATCAAAACTATTATCTCGATTATCACCCATCACAAAATAATGACCATTCGGAACAATACAAGTTAATCCATTATCATAATAATCACAATTATGATAATGTGGATAATGCCAAGAAGGTTTTAACAAATTAAAAACATTATCTTGCAATGCAATATAATGATAGTCTTGTTTTATAAATTCTTTGTATATGCTAGTCAATAAATTAGAATTTTGATCATAAAAAGAGTCTTCTCTTAAATTTACAATTGTTTGATCATTAATAGTCAATTTTTTATTATGATAATCAACTTTATCTCCAGGAATACCAATAACACGTTTTATATAATCTAATTTATGCAACCAGGGATCACGAAATACAATTATGTCTCCTCTGGAAGGATCGGAGATAGGTATTATCTTATAATCTATAATAGGTATCTTAATACCATATATAAATTTATTCACAAATATAAAATCACCTGATCTTAACGTTGGTAACATAGATGCAGACGGAATTCTAAAAGGCTCGAAACAAAATGATCTTAATAAAAAAACAATTAAGATCATTGGGAAAAGAGCAATAGAAAATTCTATCCATAATGGTACTTTTTTATAAACTTGATTAGTATTACGTTTAGCACTAAAAACAAAAATTTCTAACAAATAAATAAAACCTGTCAATACTAATAAAGAGAACAGAATAATAGAAAAATAACGACTCATTTGCAAAATTATCTATCTTCAACTTTTAGAATAGCTAAAAAAGCTTCCTGAGGAATTTCTATACTTCCAATATTTTTCATCCTTTTTTTACCTGTTTTTTGTTTTTCTAATAACTTTTTCTTGCGACTAATATCACCACCATAACATTTAGCTAGAACATTCTTTCTTAAAGCTTTTACATTTTCACGAGCAATAACCTCTGATCCTATTGCAGCTTGTATAGCAACATCATACATTTGTCTTGGAATAATCTCTCTCATTTTAGAAACAATTTCTCTTGCTCTATATCTTGCAACAGATCTATGAACTATCATTGATAAAGCATCTATATAATCTCCATTAATAATAATATCAACCTTAACAACATCAGCTGCTCTATAAGCCAATAACTCATAATCCATAGACGCATAACCTCGAGAAATAGATTTTAATCGATCAAAAAAATCTAGAACTATTTCTGCAAGAGGTATTTCATAAATCAAATTAACTTGACGTCCATGATAAGACATATCAATCTGAATACCTCTCTTAACATTACAAAGAGTCATTACTGCGCCAACATAGTCTTGAGGTAAAAATAAACTTACCTTAACAATAGGCTCACGAATTTCACTAATTGAATTTAATGCAGGGATTTTAGATGGAGTATCTATCAATTCTATACTACCGTCCTTTCTTTGGACTTCATATATTACAGAAGGAGCTGTAGTAATAATATTCATACTAAATTCTCTTTCTAATCTTTCTTGCACTATTTCCATATGTAATAGCCCCAAGAAACCACATCTGAATCCAAAACCTAAGGCTTGTGATACTTCTGGTTCAAAAACTAAAGAAGCATCATTCAACTTTAATTTCTCTAAAGAAATACGCAAGAACTCATACTCAGAACTTTCAACTGGATATAAACCTGCAAATACCTGTGGCTGAACAATTTTAAATCCTGGCAAAGAATTAGTAGCCTGATTATCAAATGCTGTAATAGTATCACCAACTTGAGCATGTTTTAGATCTTTTATACCAGCAATTACAAAACCAACCTCACCTGCAGATAAAGACTCTCTATATTCTGACTTAGGAGTGAAGATCCCTACTTGTTCACACATATGACTAATTTTATTAGACATAAATAAGATCTTATCTCTAGGCTTAAGTACTCCATTAACTATCCTTACTAAAACAACTACTCCTATATAACTATCAAACCAAGAGTCAATAATCAAAGCTTGTAAAGGTTTAGATATATCACCTACTGGTGGAGGAACCTTTGCAACTATTAACTCTAAAATCTCTTCTATACCAACACCATTTTTGGCACTAGCTAAAATAATATTGCTCGAATCTAATCCAATAAAATCTTCTATTTCTTGAATCACATTTTCTGGATCTGCCTGTGGCAAATCTATTTTATTTAAAATAGGCAGAACCTCTACACCTAGATCAATTGCAGTATAACAATTAGCTACAGTTTGAGCTTCGACTCCCTGTGATGCGTCAACAACTAATAATGCTCCTTCGCATGCTGACAATGATCTACTTACTTCATAAGAAAAATCAACATGTCCAGGAGTATCAATCATATTAAATTTATATAAAATACCATTTCGTGATTTATAATTTAAGGCAACTGTTTGGGCCTTAATTGTAATACCACGCTCTTTTTCTATATCCATAGAATCAAGAACCTGATTAGACATCTCACGATCTACAAGAGCTCCACATTTTTCTATTAAACGATCTGCTAAAGTTGATTTTCCATGGTCTATATGAGCTATAATAGAAAAATTACGTATTAAATTCATTTTTTAAAACTATCAAAAATTAATAAAGTCACATATATAATAACTAGTCAACCAACTTAATTGGCATCCATTGAGTCTGATCACCTCGCCGAACTAATAACAGGAAAGTTTTTTTATTAGTCTTAGCAAGAAAATTAGTAAAATGACTAACATCTTTTATATTTTCATCATTGATCGCTATTATAATATCATTAACTTTTAATCCTGCTTTTAATGATGGACCATTAATACCTTTGATTAATACGCCACCAGTTATACGTAGACTAGCCTTCATTTCTTGTGAAAGATCAACTACTTCTAATCCAAATTTATTAGAACTTGCATATTTAAGATGTAAAGGAACTGCTTCATTGGAAATCTCACCAATTTTTACTTTAACATTTATTTTTTTACCTCTTCTTAAAATCTCAATTTCAGAAATTTTTCCAGGTTTTGTTTGTCCTACAATTCTTGGCAAATCAGACCATTTTTTTATTTCTTCATTATCAAATCTTAATACCACATCACCAGCTTGAATACCAGCTTTATCTGCTGGACCAGAAATTTCAACATTAGTAACTAAAGCTCCATGAGCTTTAGGCAAACCTAACCCATCTGCAACTTGTCTGCTAATTTCAGATATTTGAACCCCAATACGACCTCTTATAACTTTACCTGAAACTCTTAAATGATGAACAACTCTCATTGCTTCATCTATAGGTATAGATAAAGAAATGCCCATAAATCCACCACTTCTAGATACTATTTGTGAATTAATCCCAATAACCTCTCCTTTCAAATTTAATAAAGGGCCACCGGAATTTCCAGGATTAACAGCAACATCAGTTTGTATAAAAGGTAAATAATCACCTGTATCACGACCTATTGCACTCACAATACCTGCAGTAACAGTAGAATCAAGACCAAATGGTGATCCTATAGCTAATACCCATTGACCTTTTTTGACTGTAGTGACGTCACCTATTGGAATAGGATTTACATTTTTTACATCAATTTTAAGTAAAGCAATATCCGTTCTATCATCTGCTCCCACCAAATTTGCGATAAATTCCCTACCATCTGCTAAGGTAACAAGAATTTCACTAGCATCTGATGTAACATGATTATTAGTTAAAATATATCCATCGTTAGAAATAAAAAATCCAGATCCTAAACCTTTAGGAGTTTTCTCATCTAAAGGCTGTTGATTATTACCATGCGGTAAAGAAGGTACATGTGGACCAAAAAACCATCTAAATACTTCATATGGATCATTACTACCATGAAAAATTTCACTCACATTAGTCATTGTACGTATATTAACCACAGAAGAGTCTAATTTTTCTACAATTTTCGTAAAATCTGGCAAAGATACTAAACTTGTATTTTCATTACTACTGTCTGCTGCAAAAATATTCGTTATGCATAACGAATATAAAAATACCATCATAAAACAAAAGCATATTCTCTTTCGAAATAAAATTATACTATTCACAATAAATCTCCAAGAGAATAAATTGTTATTAAAAAAACTGTAAAAGATTAACTAATGGAACTAATATTTATAACTATACTTTAGCAATAACTATTGTTCCATTAGTTCCACCAAATCCAAAAGAATTGGAAATAGCGAAATTAATATTTAGATCTCTTGCTTCATTAGCACAGTAATCTAGATCACAATCTGGATCTTGATTAAAAATATTTATAGTAGGAGGAGATATGCTACTATAGACAGCCATAGCTGTAAAAACAGCTTCAACTCCACCAGCAGCTCCTAATAAATGACCTGTCATAGATTTAGTGGAATTCACTACTAGCTTTTTAGCATGAGCACCAAATACATGTTTTAAAGCTTCAGTTTCATTCTTATCACCTAAAACAGTAGATGTTCCATGAGCATTGACATAATTAATAGCATCAAAGTTCAAAGAGGCATCTTTTAAAGCATTCTCAATACCTTTACTTGGACCATATTTATCTGGTGATGTAATATGAAATGCATCAGAACTCATTCCATACCCAGTTAACTCTCCATATATGCGGGCATCTCTTTTTTTAGCATGATTATACTCTTCTAATACAAGAATACCTGCCCCCTCTCCAAGCACAAATCCATCCCTATCTATATCCCATGGACGAGAGGCTGTTTCTGGAGAATTATTACGAGTAGATAAAGCTCTCATAGCAGAAAACCCTCCTACACCTAAGGGGGAAACTGTAGATTCAGCACCACCTGTCAACATAACATCTGCATCACCATAACTAATTATTCTGGCAGCATTACCTATAGAGTGTAAACCTGTAGTACAAGCAGAAACCACAGCATAACTAGGACCTTTAAATCCATATTTAATAGAAACCTGCCCAGAAATTAGATTAATTAAAGAAGCTGGAATAAAATAAGGAGATATTCTTTTTATACCTCTTTTTAAAACTTCTTTTTGAGTTTCTTCAATTTTTTGTAATCCACCTATACCTGACCCTATTAAAACTCCTATCCTCTCAGCATTTGTATCGTTAACTACCAATCCACTATCATTCCAAGCTTGACTAGATGCAGCAATGCCATAATGGATAAAAGTATCCATATGACGAGACTCTTTTAAAGAAATATATTGCCCTATATCAAAATTAGATACCTCAGCAGCTATCTGACAAGGCATTTCAGAAGAATCAAATTTAGTTATCTTACCAACTCCAGAAACACCACTAATAATATTTTTCCAGGCTGTTTCTAAATTGTTTCCTACTGGAGAAACTACACCAAGACCAGTAATAACAACACGTCGTTTCAAGCATAACTCCTTGTATTTAAAATACCAACATATGAAATCATTCATACACCACTTTAAATATTAAATATTTAATATTATCTTCAATATATGAATTTTTAATATCATATGTAAATGTTATATACTAATGCTTATAGCTACCAAGTATATAATTAACTGCTTGTTGTACCGTATTTATCTTTTCAGCTTCTTCATCAGGTATCTCAGTCTCAAACTCATCTTCAAGAGCCATAACTAATTCAACCATATCTAGTGAGTCTGCTCCTAGGTCTTCTACAAAAGATGAATTATCCTTAATATCAGACTCATTAACTCCAAGCTGCTCAGCGACAATCTTTTTGACTCGCTGTTCTATACTATTCATTAACCTATCTCCAAGTGTAAAAAATAAGCGAAACATTTAAAGTACAAAACCTAATTATATTATATGAAACACATATTTAACTATAATAGGTAAATTTGTAGATTATAATATCGTAAAACTATTTAGTATATTGTTATATACAATTCATCAAAATTTACAACAAAACAATATACTAATTCATATACATACCACCATTTACATGTAGTGTAATACCATTAATATAGTCTGCTCTTGAACTGGCCAAAAAAGATACCGTATAAGCAACATCATCAACATGACCAAAACGTCCTGTAGGAATTTGTGATAACAAAGAATCTATATGATCAGGACTTAATAATTTTGTCATATCTGTGTCTATAAAACCTGGAGCAACACAATTTACCGTAACACCTCTTCTGGCAAACTCTTTAGCTAAAACACGTGAAAAAGCCTCTGCTCCAGCCTTAGAAGCGGCATAATTAGCTTGACCAATATTACCTATTGAACCAACAACAGAAGTTATATTTATAATACGACCCCATTTGGACCTCATCATATGAGGTATAAATCTCTTAGATAAATAAAAAATACTACTAAGATTAGTATTAATTACATCATTCCAATCGGACTCTTTCATTTTAATAGATAAAGAATCTTTATTAATACCTGCATTATTAACAAGAATATCTGGAAATATTTTCTTTTCTGATAATTTCTTCATTAAAAAATCACAACTCTGAATGTTAGAAGCATCCAAAACCATCCCGCATCCGCCAAAAGAAGATAATTCTGAATTAATTACTTCTACTCCATCTACAGATCTTGAAGTGCCTACTACGAATGCATTATTATTCAATAATTCCTTAGCTATTGCCTTCCCTATTCCCCTACTTGCACCAGTAACAAGAGCAACCTTACCTTTCAAACCCATAATTGACACCACACAATATTAATAAAAAAATCTCAAACTATCATCTAAAGACCTTGAATCCTTAATTGATATAACAGATAAATTAGAATCTATTCTTTTTATGAAATTAGATAGAACATTACCAGGACCAAATTCTATAATATGAGTAATTCCTAAGGCAGACATTTTATTTATAATTTCAACCCAACGTACTGGCTTCCAAACTTGACGAATTAGAGCATCTTTAATTTCAGATGGTTTTCTACAAATAGCAACATCTACATTATTAATGATATCAATCTTTGGTGATAATAAAGTAATATCACCAATAAAACGTGACAATATTAGCGAGGCAGGCTTAAGCAAAGAAGAATGAAATGGAGCAGAAACTGGCAATAAAACAGTTTTCTTAGCACCCCTATCTTTTGCTTCATTACATACTTTCTCTACAGCCTGTTTATGACCTGCTACTACTGTCTGAACAGGAGAATTAAAGTTAACAGCTTCTACTATATAACTATCAATACTATTAGATTGGCAAATAGATATTACTGTATCAGGATTAAGACCAATGATGGCAGCCATAGCACCTAATCCAACAGGAAAAGCTGATTGCATAGCTTCAGCACGAATTCGCACCAAACGTAAAGCATCTTCAAATAACATAGACTCAGCCGCAACTAAAGCAGTATATTCTCCTAAACTATGCCCGGCCATTAAGAATGGCATTCTTCTACCAAAAGACTTCCAAACAGAGAAATATGCAAAACCTATTGCCAACATAATTGGCTGAGTATTTATCGTAAGATTTAGATTTTCAACTGGACCATTCTTTATTAAACAATTTAAATCTTGGCCTAAGATATCAGAAGCTATTGAAATGACGTCTTTAATAATCTGATTATCATTCCAACCATCTAACATTCCTACAAACTGAGAACCCTGTCCAGGAAAAACAAAAGCAATCTTCATAAATTCTATATATTTAAAAAAATATGTATATTAAACCACAGCAAGTATAGAACCACATGTAAAACCACCACCTACACCTTGCATTAGAACTATATCATGTTTTTTGATTCTACCGTCTTTCCTTGCGTAATCATAAGCAAGAGGAATGCTAGCTGCAGATGTATTTGCATGTTTATCTACAGTAATTATAAATTTATCAATCGCGATACCTAATTTATGACCTAATGCATTCATAATTCTAATATTCGCTTGATGAGGAACAAACCAATCAATATTTTCCAATAAAAAATTTGATTTTTTACAAATATTACGAGCAGAAATTTCTAAGAAATTAATTGCTTGTTTAAAAACAGCTTGCCCATCCATCCTTATAAAAGGATCTCCAGCTATAGAAGAGTTATTAAAATGACTACCTACACGAAGAATATTAGAATAATCTCCATTAGCTTGTAAATCTACTGATAATATGCCAGCATGTAAATCATTTGACTCTGATAGAACAAAGGCGCCAGCACCATCACCAAATAAAACACATGTTTTCCTATCATTCCAATCTATAATTCTAGAAAATATCTCTGATCCAATTACCATGATGTTTTTTGCAAATCCAGAACTAATAAAACTATTAGCTACTGACAATGCATAAACAAAACCACTACAAGCGGCCTGTATATCAAAAGCTGATGCTGAATATGCTTGAATATTTGCCTGCACCAAACAAGCAGTACTAGGAAAAATATTATCTGACGTAGAAGTAGCTACTATTATCATATCTAATTCAGATGATTTTAAATCAGCATCTAATAAAGCTAATTTAGCTGCTTCCCCAGCCATGTAACTATTTGTAATATTATCTGCTAAATGCCTCTGACAAATACCGGTGCGTTGTACAATCCATTCATCAGAAGTTTTTATTCCTTTTAAGTTCAAGATAGCTGCTAATTCTTCGTTAGAAACAATTTTTTCAGGCAAAAAAGAACCGGAACCTATAATCCTTGCATTCCCCATATATATCTCTGCAAAATTCTTTAATTATATAAAAAATATATTAACACCATAAAATATTATCAAATTTTCTATCTGTTAATATTTACAGAAATGTTATTTACTAAGCCGTTTAATACTGCTTCACGAGTGCGACGTAAAGCATAATGAAAAGAAACCACATCCGCAGAACCATGACTTTTAAAAACCACACCTTTTAATCCAAGCAAAGACGCACCATTGTAACGCCTATTATCCATTCTTCTTTTCAAACTATTTAATACAGGTTTTGCTACAACACTTGCGAATAAAGATAATAGATTTTTTTTAAATTCTTCCTGCATAGTAACAGAAAGCATTTTAGCTAAACCTTCTATAGACTTTAGAACTATATTTCCGACAAAGCCATCGCATACAACTATATCTACAATTCCACTAAAAATATCATTTCCTTCAATATTTCCATAAAAATTTAAATTACTTGAAGATAGAAGATCAAAAGTACTTTTAGTTAAATTATTACCTTTTATTAATTCTGAGCCAACATTTAATAAACCTATGCTTGGATTAACTACACCATCAATACTCTTTACTAAAACAGCCCCCATCATTGCAAATTGCAACAGATTATCAGGCGAGCAATCTACATTTGCTCCAAGATCTAATATTGTAGTTGACTTCCCGATCTGATTGGGTATAGATGCTGCTATAGCAGGCCTATCTATACCTTCTAATGTTTTTAAAACATATTTTGAAATAGCCATCCAAGCTCCTGTATTCCCAGCAGAAATACAAGCATCAGCTAATTTATTTTTTACACTAAAAGCTGACATATGCATGGATGATTTCTTTTTTTTTCTGAGAGCTATATCGATAGAGTCATCCATACTAATACTTTCTTCAGAAGGAATTATTTCGATTCTATTAAACGGTACATTATGGATTTTATCCAAATAACTCTTTATTAAATTATCAAAACCTACTAAAAAAATAGAAGTATCAGAATACCTCTGAACAAAAGCAACTGAAGCCGGTATAGTAACAGGTAATCCTGTATCCCCTCCCATACAGTCAATAGCTATTTTTATCACAGTATATAGAATTAATTATTTTCTTTTACTGTTAAAACTTTTCTACCTCTATAAAAACCATTTGGACTAATGTGATGACGTAAGTGTATTTCTCCAGTCTTAGAATCAACAGAAGTAGAAACAGGACTAAGAAAGTCATGAGACCTATGCATTCCTCTTTTAGAAGGCGATTTTTTATTTTGTTGAACAGCCACGACAGCTCCCTATAAAATTATGTATAATGCTATATAGTATACTATAGCATAATGTTTAATGACCTACCGGAATATTAATATATTTGTATTCAATACTTTATAGTGATTTAATTTATATATGAGACGATATAATAATAATTAATTACTATCAAATAAACATTAAAACTAACTATATGTTAGTACATAAAAATAACCATATAAGAACAATATCCCATCAAATCTATGAAAAAAAATACTCAACCATTAATTCTAGCATCAAGTTCAAAATATCGTAAAGAACTTTTATCAAAGTTAAAAATACCTTTCATTTGTATATCACCTGAGATAAATGAAACAGCTTTGGATAAAGAAACAATAAAAGAAACTTCTATGAGATTAGCTTTAAATAAAGCAAGAAAAATTTCAGAACTAAATCCTAATTGTATTGTTATTGGATCTGATCAGGTAGCAGGTTATGGTACACATCATATTGGAAAACCAGGAAACTTCTCTAATGCAAAAAAACAATTAGAGCTCATGTCGGGAAAAACTATATTTTTTAGTAACTCCATAGCCGTAACAAATGGATTGCTTACAAAGACAGCAACAACACTTGTAGAATGCAAATTTAAGAATCTAGATGAGTTAACTATAAAAAAATATCTGGAAATAGAAAAACCTTTTGATGTGGCAGGAAGCATTAAAT
This sequence comes from Candidatus Kinetoplastibacterium crithidii, assembly GCA_027557655.1. Classification (NCBI taxonomy): domain Bacteria; kingdom Pseudomonadati; phylum Pseudomonadota; class Betaproteobacteria; genus Candidatus Kinetoplastidibacterium; species Candidatus Kinetoplastidibacterium crithidiae. The sequence continues at coordinate 517,572 of CP064915.1, forward strand.
CTGAAGGATTAGGCATAGTTTTATTAGAAAAAGTATACAGTGACGATCCTACTGCTATTTTAGGATTATCTCTTATACAGTTGACTAGTATACTAAAAGAATTTCATATAAACCCACTATTTGTAGACTATGATTCAAATGAATAGAAAATTACATTTAATACCAGTGCCTATAGGTAGCAATTTAATCAGTGCTTGTATTCCAGAAGAAACACTAAGATTATCATCTATTTTAAGAATATATATAGCAGAAAACGCGAAAACCGCTCGATCTTTTTTAAAACAAATAAATTTAAAACATCCTTTAAATGAAATAACTATCCATACAATAACAGAAAAAACACAAGATTCTGAAATAGAAAAATGGTTATCACAAGATAACATCTATGATATAGGACTAGTTTCGGAAGCTGGATGTCCTGCTATAGCAGATCCTGGATCACAAGTAGTAAAAATTGCACACAGTATGGGAATACAAATAAAACCTTATGTTGGACCTTCTTCCATAATATTAGGATTAATGTCCAGTGGTCTAAATGGACAAAATTTTGCTTTCAGAGGATATGCACCAAAAAAACAAGAAGAAAGAATTAAAACAATTGCTAATTGGGAAAAAGAATCACTTGCAAATAATCAAACACAAATTTTAATAGAAACACCATATCGTAATATTCATTTATATGAAAGTTTAGTTACTACTCTCAACCAAAATACAAAATTGTGTATTGCAAGCGAACTAAACTCAGTAAATGAAACAATTAAAACTCTCAATATTAAACAATGGAGAGCACAAGATTATCCAAATATTCATAAAAAACCTACAATATTTCTCTACATAGCAGATAACGTTTAAAAAATTATATGTTTGATTTTAATATATTTAAGATACGATCACACTCAACAGGCATACATGATTCTAATTCAATTATTTCCTTGGTTGAAGGATGCAAAAATTTTAAACCATGCGCATGTAAAAACATTCTTTTAAATCCGTTTTGAATAAAAAATAAATCATGTTCTTCTGATCCATATTTGCTATCACCTATAATTGGAAAGCCACTATGTGATAAATGAACTCTAATTTGATGTGTACGACCACTAAGTATTTTTATATTTAGCAAACTATAATCACCATAATGTCTTATTAAATCAACAATAGTATGAGCATGTTGCCCTTCTGGACTTACAACGACTCTTCTTTCACCTGATTTTGTAATATATTTTTTTAATGGAAATTTAATATGTTGTCTTTTATTCAACCATTTACCTTTAACTAGAGCAATATATCTTTTATGGCATAAAGATTCTCTAAACATCCTATGGAACTCTAATAAACAACTTCTTTTTTTTGCAACTATTAGTAAACCAGAGGTATCTCTATCTAGTCTATGCACTAATTCTAAAAATGTACCTTTTTTATAACATGCCCTCAGCTGTTCTATAACTCCGAATAAAATACCACTACCACCATGCACTGCTATTCCATATGGCTTATCTATCACAAAAAAATTATCATCTTCATAAATAATAGAAAACTTTATTTTTGGAAAAGTAACATTTGCATTTGCTTGTGGTAATCTTAAATTAGGTAATGAAACTACATCTTTAGCTAATAATTTATAATCAACTTTTGATTTTTTATTATTAATTTTAATATTTCCTTTGCGAATTATTTTATAAATATGACTTTTAGGAACCCCTTTTAAAATCTTTAATAAAAAATTATCTAATCTTTGACCTTCATTATCTACATCAATATTTATATTTTTCACAATAAAAGTAATTATAGTTATCAAAGTATCTTTGCTAGCAACAGAAAGAGACTTATAATTAGAGAAATTTACCTATAAAGATGATAATTAGAAAACTGTAATCTTAGATTAAAATATAATAAGATACAATAAATCAAATTTAATAGGTTCTATATTAATACTGATGTATTTACCAGTAAATATTTTAAATTTAAATATTTTGTGTGTACTTATAATAACATTTGTTATACACAATCCTTAGCAAATATAAGAGAATAAACTTAAGTAAAACAAACTATAAATTTATCTGAATATATTAAAGGAAAACAAAAAATAAATATTCTTATATTTAACAAAAAAAATAATATGTTAATTATAAATTATAAATAATGAATAAAAGTTAATTTGATCTTTAATATCTACATGATATGTAGCAGAAATCAAGATAGTGTTTAGTATTGTTTTTAATGGTAACGGAGAAAATACCACTCATGAAAAGAATGTTATTTAACGCAACACACCATGAAGAAATACGTGTTGCAATTGTAGATGGACAAAAATTAATAGATTTAGATGTAGAAACATCTAGCCGTGAACAACGTAAAGGTAATATATATAAAGGAGTTGTAACAAGAATTGAACCTGGTTTAGAGGCATGTTTTATAAATTATGGAGAAGACAAACATGGATTTCTACCATTTAAAGAAATAGCGAAAAGTTATTTTAAAGAAGGAATTGATTTTAGAAATACAAAAATCCAAGATGCTATAAAAGATGGTCAAGAATTAATTGTCCAAGTAGAAAAAGAAGAAAGAGGAAATAAAGGAGCTGCTCTTACCACATTCATATCATTGGCTGGTAGATATTTAGTACTAATGCCTAATAACCCTAGAGGAGGAGGTGTATCTAGGCGTATAGAAGGAGAAGAACGTCAAGAATTAAAAGATATCATGGAGAAACTAGATATTCCCAATGGGATGAGTATAATAGCAAGAACAGCTGGAATTGGTAGAACTATTGAGGAGCTTCAGTGGGATTTATCCTATCTACTCCAATTGTGGAATGCAATAGATAAAGCAGCTAAAGAGAATAATTCTCCGGTACTCATATACTTAGAATCTAGTCTAATTATAAGGGCAATAAGAGATTATTTTTCACCAGATATTAATGAAATTCTAATTGATAATCAAGAAATTGTTAAGCAAGCTCAAGCATTCATGAGTGTTGTAATGCCAGACAATGTCCAATGTGTCAAGAATTATCAAAATGAAATACCATTATTTTCAAGATTCCAAATAGAACATCAAATAGAAACAGCATATTCTAGAATGATTCAATTGCCATCCGGTGGCTCTATTGTAATTGACCATACTGAAGCATTAGTCGCAATAGATGTAAATTCCGCAAAATCAACAAGAGGTGCTGATATAGAAGAAACTGCCTTAAGGACAAATCTAGAAGCTGCTGAAGAAGTTGCAAGACAATTAAGATTAAGAGATCTTGGTGGTCTTATAGTAATTGATTTTATAGATATGGAAGATATTAAAAATCAAAAAAGTGTTGAACAAAGACTTAGAGAAGCATTAAGAGTAGATAGAGCAAGAGTGCAAATAGGCAAAAAAATATCAAAATTTGGACTAATAGAACTATCAAGACAAAGATTGCGTCCAGCTTTAAATGAAGGATCACATATAACATGTCCTAGATGTACTGGAATTGGAGTTATTAGAGATACGGAATCTAGTGCTCTACAAGTATTGAGACTAATTCAGGAAGAAGCAATGAAAGATGCTACTGCAGCGGTATATGCACAATTACCAGTAGATGTTGCTACTTATTTATTGAATGAAAAAAGAAATGATATTAATAATATAGAATTACAACTAAGTATAAAACTTATTTTAATACCAAATAAGTATTTTGAAACACCACATTATAATATAGAAAGAATAAAAAATGATGATCCAAAATTAGAAGAACAAAAAACAAGCTTTAATTTAGTAGAGATACCAAACAATAATTTAATATGGAACATACCAGAATCCGAAGAAAAACATAGGCCAGAGGCTTTGATAAAAGATAGTACACTTAGAAAACCAGCCCCAATAGTATCCAATATAAAGTATAAATCTTCAAATAATTCTAGTGATAATAGCAATATATTCAAAAAAATATTTTCCTGGATAAACTTATTCAATAAAAAAGAAACAACCCCACAAAATCAATATAATCACCATAAATCATCTCTACATGAACAACAAAACTCAAAACATAGAAATGAAAAAAAATATAATTATAGAAATAAAAACCAAAGTAAATTACTACAAGAAAAGCAACCTACAAATTCTATAGATTCATATAATGAAAATATAAATAAAATAGAAGAAGATCATATCTTATCTAAAAAAGATAAAATTAAAAATAAACGTGATAATCAAATTAATCTTGTAGAAAATAAAATAGAAGTCAATTATGAAAGAAAAATTGATCCTTTAGATCAAAATAATTTGACAACAAATAACAATGATAATGATAAAAAACCAAATATCCGTAGAAGAAATAATGGTTATAGAAAAAATCAGAAAAATTTCATATCTAAAAATTCAAAAGAATTAGCTATTTCTCATGAAGTAGAAAATATAGATACAAATCTTTCTTTTGCAGATAAAACTGATAATGATTCTACTCAGAAGAACTCTGAAAAACTGATATCTACTAATAATAAAATTGAAGATAATATGATAGAAACAGCAACTATAAATAATTCATATCCACCAAAGATAAATTATAATATTGTGGCTACTACCAATCAACCTACAAAAAACCTTCAAATAGTAGAAACTAATTCTCAACCTATTAATGAACAAACTAATGATATTAAACCAGAAAGTAATAGAAGAATTTATACTAAAAATACTACAGACCATAAAACAAAGAAACATCTAATACAGGTAGAAACTAAAGATTAAAAATCAAAACATAGCATCTGTAATTTATTCAAAAAATTACGATGCTATGTTTTTCATAATTATTTTAATAAAATTGACAATAAATCATAAATTATTTCTTTTAATTTTCTTCTATCAATAACCATATCTATGGCACCTTTATCTAGCAAAAATTCTGCTCTCTGAAATCCTTCAGGTAACTTTTCCCTAACAGTTTGCTCTATAACTCTAGGACCTGCAAATCCTATCAAGGCCTTAGGTTCAGCTATTACAACATCACCCATAAAAGCAAAACTAGCAGAAACACCACCCATAGTAGGATCTGTCAAAACACTAATAAAAGGCAGTTTTGCAGCTGATAAAGAAACCAGCATGGCATTGGTTTTAGACATTTGCATCAAGGAAAATAAACTTTCTTGCATTCTTGCTCCACCAGATGCAGATATACATATGAAAGGCATAGAATGGTCTATAGCATGCTGCACAGCTAATTTAAAACGCTCGCCAACTACCGAACCCATAGACCCACCCATAAAAGCAAATTCAAAACATGCTAAAACAACTGGCATTTTATTGATATAACCACACATCACAAGTAATGAATCTGTTTCTTTTGTCTGCTTTATAGCATCGTTTAATCTGTCAGTATATTTTTTTGTATCTTTAAATTTCAATATATCAACAGATCTTATGCTACTACCTATTTCAAAACGACCTTCTGAATCCAGTAAAGAATCTATTCTTGCTCTTGACCCCATACGCATATGATGGCTACATTTGGGGCAAACATATAAGTTAGCGATCAAATCTTCATTATATAAAACTGAATCACAAGAAATACATTTACACCATAAACCCTGTGGAACACGCCTAGCACCACTATCATTAGACTTGCTAATTCTTGGAGGTAGGATTTTTTCTAACCAACTCATATTATGATATATAACAGCAAAATAAAAAATCACATACTATCAAGAGACTTTCTTATATTAGCTATCCAATTACTAGCAGCAGATATAGCAGCACTATCTTTATTTCCAGCAATCTCATTATTAACTGACTCTTGCATTATTTCTATAATTTTACTTCCTATTACTACTGCATCAGCACAATTAGCAATCTGCTTAGCACTTTCAGCATCTCTAATACCAAAACCAACTCCAACTGGAACATTAATATGTTTTCTAATTAAATGTAATTTCTCAACTACCTCTTCAATATTAAGTTTTTTAGAACCAGTAACTCCTCGTAAGGAAACATAATATACATAACCATTTGCAATCTTAGATATCTTTTTGATACGTTCTTCTCCAGAAGTAGGAGAAAGCAAAAAAATCATGTTTATACCAGCATCACCAAGCATTTTTGAAAAATCTTCAGACTCTTCAGGAGTATAGTCAACTACTAACACCCCATCAACTCCAGCAGTTTTTGACAACTGAGCAAATTGTTTTTGGCCAATACTCTCTATTGGATTAGCATACCCCATAAGAACAACTGGTGTTACTTTATCATGAATACGGAATTCTTCTACTGCACTTAATATCTTTTTTAAATTCATACCATTTTTTATAGCACGTTCAGAAGCTTTTTGTATTACAGGACCATCTGCCATAGGATCAGAAAAAGGCATTCCAATTTCTAAAATATCAGCACCACTTTTTGCTAAGCTGTGCATCAAAGGAACAGTAGAACTAATTGAAGGGTCACCAGCAGTAACATATGTAATAAGAGCTGATTTACGACCATCACTAACCATTCTAGAAAAAAATGATTCAATACGATTTATTTTTGTATTCATAAATTTTTATAAAGAGATACCAGAACGTTCGGCAACTGTATGCATATCTTTGTCACCACGACCAGACAAATTAACAAGAATAATATTATCTTTTGGAAGAGAAGGCGCCATTTTAACTGCTTGAGCAATTGCATGAGCAGACTCTAAGGCAGGCATAATACCCTCAATACGACAACAATCATGAAAAGATTTCAATGCTTCATCATCAGTAATGCCGACATAATTAGCTCTACCTATTTCTTTTAACCAAACATGCTCTGGACCAACTCCAGGATAATCTAAACCAGCTGATATAGAATGTGTTTCTTTTATCTGACCATCCTCATTTTGTATTACATATGTTCTATTACCATGCAAAACGCCTACTTTTCCAGCTATCAAAGAAGCTGAATGTAGACCGGTATCTATACCAGATCCAGCTGCTTCTACACCTATTAATTGAACATTTTCATATGGAATATATGGATGGAATATACCTATAGCATTAGATCCCCCACCTACTGCAGCAATAACATAATCAGGTTGACGACCTGCATATTTTGGCATCTGACAAATACTTTCTTTGCCTATTATCGTCTGAAAATCTCTTACCATACGAGGATAAGGATCAGGTCCTGCTACAGTACCAATAATATAAAAAGTATCATCTACGTTAGTTACCCAATCTCTCATTGCTTCATTTAAAGCATCTTTCAATGTACATGAACCAGAATAAACTGGTACTATACTTGCTCCCAATAATTTCATTCTATATACATTGGAAGCCTGTCTCTTAACATCTTCACTACCCATATAAACTACGCATTCCATACCATAACGAGCAGCAACAGTAGCTGTGGCAACACCATGCTGTCCTGCACCAGTCTCTGCTATAACGCGTCGCTTATTCATTCTTTTAGCAAGTAATGCTTGTCCAATACAATTATTAACTTTGTGCGCTCCAGTATGATTTAGATCTTCTCTTTTAAACCATATTTGTGCTCCACCTAACATTTCTGACCATCTTTTAGCATGATATACAGGGCTAGGTCTACCGACAAAATGCTTTAATTCATTTTCAAACTCTTCAACAAAAAATGAATCATTACGATATTTATCATAATTGAAACGCAATTCAGCTATTGGATGCATCAGCGTTTCAGAAACAAAGAGCCCACCATATTGACCAAAATGGCCATTATCATCAGGGTAATTATACTTTAACAAGAAAGTTCTCCACTGTTACTAATAAAAATTATTATCACCAAATTAAATAAAACTAATAGTTACAATTCTACATTAAGTTAGCAAAAATTGTGAGTTAATAAAACATTATATATAGCATTAAACAAAAAGATTTCCATAAGTTAATATCTACAACTCAAATAATTATTTCTTTACAAACAATATATAACTATTAAATCCAGTTTGATTTATGCTATATAATCATCATGTTACAAATTTGATAACTAATTAAAATAATAGATAACCTCTTGTAAAGAATGATAAATATTCTTAATTGTGAAAACAATAACATCTCAAAAATTTGTTGCAACGTTCCCTATAAAAGAAACCTTAATACAAAGTAATATACTGTCATTAAATAATATTAAAAAGCATACATTTAGATATTATAAAAAATATCTTCTTTATGAACATCTTAAATGATTAAACTCATCAAACATCAGGTATATCAAAAACTTTTCTTAAATAGAATAAATAATCTGGATCATCACACATTATTTTTTCTGGAGCATCAGAAATCTTTGCAACGGGCTGATCATTACAACGAACCATTTTCATAACAATCTGCAAAGGCTTAAAACCAAGATCATTTGTTAGATCTGTTCCTATACCAAAAGTAAGTTTACAAGCATTGGAGAAATATCTTGCTAATTCAATAGCTTTAGGAAAAGTCAAAGAATCTGAAAAAATCAATGTCTTATTTCGAGCATCTATTCTATTCTTTCTATAATGTTCTAAAATTCTGTTACCCCAAATAAATGGGTCTCCAGAATCATGGCGAACACCATCAAATAATTTACAAAAGTACAAATCAAAATCCCTTAAAAAGGCATCTATTCCATAAACATCTGATAGTGCTATTCCTAGATCACCCCTATACTCCTTAGCCCAAATTTCAAACGCAAAAACCTGAGAATCTCGTAATCTCGGACCTAGTGATTGACAAGCTTGTAAATATTCATGACCCATTGTTCCTAATGGTGATACTCCATATTTTTGAGCTAACATAACGTTACTAGTTCCAGCAAAATTATGGAACATGTCATTTTTCATGGTATTTACAACCTCTTCATGCCAATTCTTAGAAAAACGACGTCTTGTACCATACTCCGCTACTCTAAAATCAACCAAGTTAGAACCTTTCAAAACCAAATCAATTTTTGCTTGTAGCCTCTTTCGCCCTTCATCTAAATTTAAATTATTACTATTATGACGAAAATAAACTTCATTAACTATTGCTAAAACTGGTATTTCAAATAAAATAGTATGCAACCATGGACCTTTTACACTAATATTAATTTCACCTGTATTATTACTTTCTTCAACTGAAATACATTTTTTAGGGAGGTAAAATAATCTTAGAAAATCTATAAAATCACTTTTGATAAACCTTAGACTACCTAAATAACTTAATTCATCTTCAGAAAATCTTAAGGAACAAAGATGATTAATTTCCTCTCTTATTTCATCAATGTATGGGCATAAATTAACCCCTGTATTTCTACATTTATAACGATATTCTACATAAGCAGCAGGAAAATGGTGCAAAACCACTTGCATCATACTGAACTTATATAAATCTGTATCAAGTAAAGATTCTATTATCATGGCTCTGTTATAAAAAACTTTTTTTAATATAACTAAAAGTTTACACTAACATGTTAAACATATTGCAACAATTTATTTATATCATAGGAGGTATATAAATGACACATGTGGTTACAGAAAATTGTATTAATTGCAAATATACTAATTGCGTTGATGTTTGTCCTGTTGATTGTTTTAAAGAAGGAGAAAATTTTTTAGTAATTGATCCTGATGAATGTATAGATTGTGCAGTTTGTGTACCTGAATGTCCTGCAAATGCAATATTCTCTGATGAAGATTTGCCTGAAGATCAAAAAATATTTCTTTCTATTAATCAAGAATTATCAAAAACATTCAAAAATATTACCAGATCAAAACAAGCATTAAAAGATGCAGATGAATGGAAAGATATAAAAGGAAAAATAAAATATCTAAAACGTTAAATGATCATGATAGAACAAAAAATAAGCAAAAATTATACATCTCAAACTGTTGAGAATATTAAGATATGGAAAAATGGAAGTCTATTTTCTATAAAAACGACTAAAGATAAAAATTATGATTTCCAATCAGGTCAATTTGCTCGTCTGGGATTGATAAACAAAACTAAAACTAATCACCCACTAATATGGAGAGCATACTCCATAGTTAGCGCACCTCATGAGAATTTTTTAGAATTTTACTATACTATAATTAATAAAGGAGAATTTAGTAAAATTTTATTAAACCTGGAAACAAAAGATCATATATTTATAGAAAAAAAAGCATATGGATTTTTAACTATAAATCAATTTCTTGGACCGACGATAAAAAATCAAAATAATAAACTTTGGCTTATTGCTACAGGAACAGGTTTATCAGCTTATATTTCAATATTACGAAATCATAAAACTTGGGAATATTTTGACAAAATTTTTTTATTACATAGTACTAAATTTTTTGATGAGTTATCATACAAAGAAGAATTAGAAATTCTAGCTAAAACAAATAAAAGATTTGAATATTTACCAATAACAACAAGAGAAAAATCATCAGTTTTATCAGGAACAAGAATCACGTCCTTGGTCATGAACGGCAATTTAGAAAAGATAACAAAAGAAACGATCGACCCAGAATCTTCTAAAATAATGCTGTGTGGAAATCCGACAATGGTATTGGAGATGCGTAAAATACTATATGATAGAGGATTTTATACTTCAAAACAAAATATTGTTGGTAATCTTGCTATGGAACGTTATTGGATCTAATTATTATAAGAATATGATACAGAATGACAAACAAAAAAAATTACTAGATATAATTGATGCAATACTACCTCAAACACAATGTGGCAAATGTGGATATCAAGCTTGCAGACCTTATGCAGAAGCTTTATCTAATGGAAATGCAAAAATAAACCTTTGTCCTCCAGGTGGTGATGATGTTATAAATAAACTAGCTAATGTTCTAAATAAACAAATAATACCTCTTGATACTTCAAGAGGTACATATGTTGGCTATAAAATAGCAGTTATAGATGAAAATATATGTATAGGATGTACAATATGCATAAATAAATGTCCAGTTGATGCAATAATTGGAGCTCCAAAAAAGATGCATGTTATAGTTCAAGAATGGTGTACCGGATGTGAACTTTGCATTGACCCATGCCCTGTTGATTGCATAAAAATGATTTCTACCAATAAATTATGGACGCAAAAAGATGCTAATAATTCCAGAATAAGAAGAGAGAAACATCAAAATAGAATTAAACCAAAAACTTCTATGGATATACATTTGACAGAAATTATTAATGACCAAAATAATGATAATAATATTGGTATTAATAATAACAAAAAATCTATAAAAGAAAAATTAGACTTAATAAAGCAAATTAATCTCAAAGCAAAAGAAAAAAGAAACAAATAAATTTATATCTATAATGGAAAAAGAAAAAATAATTAATATATTCAAGCGTTTTCAAAAAACAAACCCGAATCCACGAACCGAACTTGAATATAATTCTGCTTTCCAATTACTGATAGCAGTCATCTTATCAGCACAGTCAACTGATAAATCTGTAAATGCTGTAACAAAAAATCTATTTTTAAACTATGGAACACCAAAATTATTAATAAAACTAGGTATTGAGGGAATAGAATCTCATATAAAAAGCATAGGGTTATATAAATCAAAATCAAAAAATATTTTTAAAACATCTATGATTATAGATGAGTATTTTAATGGGCAAGTTCCTAAAAACAGAGAAGATTTAGAACTCTTACCTGGAGTAGGAAGAAAAACAGCAAACATAATATTAAATGTCATATTCCAACAACCAACAATTGCAGTTGATACTCATGTATTTAGAGTATCTAATAGAACTGGCTTAGCACAAGGAAAAAATGTTTTAGAAGTTGAAAATAATCTACTAAATAATATTCCAGAAGAATATTTACAAAATGCTCACCATTGGCTAATTATTCTTGGTAGATATACTTGCAAAAAAAAATCACCAAAATGTAATATATGTTTAATAAATGATATATGTGAATACGAACATAAATCAGATATAAATCATATATCTAAAAAAATTAAAAAAACAATCTTAAATTAGGATAAATAAGTGAATAAAATTCTTATAAACATATTTCCAATATCTGTTTTCTTCTTATCTTATAATTATACAAATGATATATACATTGCCACAAAAATTTTAGTTTTACTATGTATACTACAATTAATAGTATTGAAATTACAAAAAAATAAAATAGATAATGTAATGATGTTAAGCACATTATTAGTAATAATAATGGGTACTGCTACAGTAATATGCAGAGATGATTTCTTTATAAAACTAAAACCAACCATAATATATCTAGGATTTGCTATATCAATGTTAGTAGCAAATATATGTTTTAAAAAGAATTTAGTTTATATAGTCTTACATAAGAAAATTAATTTACCAATTAAAATATGGAATAATCTAAATATTTCATGGATTTGTTTTTTTTTCATGCTTAGTTTATTCAATGCATTTATTGCTTTCTCTGGTTTATTTTCCCAGAAAACATGGGTAAATTTTAGAACATTTGGAATATTAATAATATTACTTACATACGCTTTTATACAATTAATTTTAATAAAAAAACATATAAAGAATGAACCTTTAACAAATAAAGAATAAAAAATATGAAAGAACAAAATGAAAATACATTAGTTTGTCTAATAAAAAATAGGTTAGCCGTTTTACAACCAATTTTTTTAGAAGTAATTGATCTATCTGATTTGCATAAAAATCATAATAAACCAGAGAATTCAGGACATTATAAAGTCATAATAAAATCTGATAAATTTATCAACCTATCTAAAATAGAACAGCATAGAACAGTATATAAATGTCTAGATGGTTTAATACCTTCACCAATACATGCTATTATTTTAGAGATAAGAAATTAACTATAGTAAATGATAAAGGTGAAATATGAAAAAAATCATAATGTTTATAACTATACTTTTAATATCAAATGTAACTTCTGCTCAGAATATAGCATCAGTCAATGGCCATAATATTACTCAAGAAAATTTAGAAAATTTTGTTTCTCTGCTTATAAACCAAGGTGCTTCTGACTCAAAGGAACTAAGAGAGCAAATAAAAGAAGAACTAATAAATAGACAAATTCTATTACAAGAAGCTGAAAAAAATGGCACTATAAATAATCCTATAGTACAAACTGAAATACAACTTGCAAAAGAAAGTATAATAGTAAGATCTTTTCTAACAGATTTCTTAAAAAAAAATAAAATAACTGATAATGAAATAGAAAGACAATATGAGAAACTAAAGAAAGAACAATCTTCTAAAAAAGAATATAAAGTAAGTCATATACTGACAGATAATAAAAATGATGCAATTAATATAATTAAAAAACTCAACAAAGATGTATCAAAATTTACTGAAATAGCAAAAGATACCTCTAAAGATGAAAGCAGTAGAATAAATGGTGGTTTATTAGGATGGAGCAATACTGAAGAATATGTAGAAGAATTTGCAAATGCTGTCAAAAATCTTACACCTGGAACAATATCACAAAATCCAATCAAAACAAAATTTGGATGGCATATCATCAAATTAGATGACACTAGGAACCTAGAATTTCCAGAACTAAACCAAGTACGACCACAAATAGAAGAAATGTTAAAACAACAAATGCTAGCAAATTTGCAAAACGAATTACGTTTAAAATCTATTATTAAATAATTATTTAATAATTTTTATACAATAATCTAGTCTAAGTTTTTTCAACTAAACATATAAATTCTTCCTCATTAATAACTAACAAATTAGGAAATTGTTGAGCCTTGGTCACTTTACTTCCAGGCTCATCACCAACAATCAAATAATTAACTTTTGATGAAATTGTATTTACGACTTTACCACCATACTTAGTTATATATTCTATAACCTCATCCCTAGAGAATCTTCTTAGCTTTCCAGTTAATACAAAAGTATTCCCCTCTAATGAAGGTAAGATTTTTGTATTAACCCCAAAAATTTCAGGATTTAAACCATTTTTCTTCATCTTATCTAACAAATCTATATTTTGTTGTTCCGAAAAAAAAATCGCTATTGAAGAAGCTATTTTTGGACCAATATCAGGCAACTCCATAAAGTCTTCTTTACTACAATTCATAATTCTATCTAAAGAAATAAACTTACTTGCAATAGTGTGTGCAGTACTATCACCTACATGTCTTATGCCTAAAGAAAATAAAAATCTATCTAATTTTGGAGAACGAGACCTATCTATAGCTTGCATAATATTATTGGCAGACTTAGATCCTATATTTTCTATGCTTAACAAAGTTTCAATATTTAGGCTATATATGTCTGCCAAAGATTTTATTTCATTACTATCCACCAATTTATAAATTAAACTCTTGCCAAAACCAATAATATTCAAAGCTTTTCTACCTACTGCATGTAATAACCTTTGTTTCAATTGCGCAGAACAAAATAGACCACCAGTACAACGAGTTACAGACTCTCCATCTATTCTACGAAGTATAGATTTACAAATCGGACAATAAATTGGCATATTAAAACTAAAAACAGTATCTGACCTTAACTCTTTGACTGCCTCAATAACCTCTGGAATAACATCTCCTGCTCTTCTAATTCTTACAAAATCACCAATTCTTAGGTCTTTACGTATTATTTCATTTTCATTATGTAAAGTAGCACTGGATATAGTAGCTCCAGATATGAGAACAGGATCAAGTCTGGCCACTGGAGTTATAGCTCCGGTTCTACCTACTTGAACATCTATGGCAAGTAATTTGGTTATAGCCTCTTCTGGAGAAAATTTATGAGCTAAAGCAAATCTAGGAGACCTAGATGAATAACCCAGCATTTTTTGAAAAATTAAAGAATTAACTTTATATACAACACCATCTATATCATAAGGCAAAGAATTTCTGATTTTTTGAATTTTTTCATAAAAACCTAGCATACCACTAAAATTATTTACTGTTTCCTGATAATTTCTATTAACTGGAAATCCTATAGATGAAAGCCAATTTATAACTGAACTGTGATAATTATCTAATATAATTTTTTTTTCTTGAGAAAAATTTTCGATCTTTCCATAACCATATGCAAAAAATTTCAAATTACGTGAAGCAGTTATCCTAGGATCTAAATTTCTTAAACTACCAGCAGCAGCATTACGCGTATTCATGAAGAGTTTACCACCATTCATTCTTTGATAGTTGTTTAATCTTTCAAAATCATCATGCCTCATAAAAACTTCACCTCTAACTTCCAAAATATCAGGAACTATACCATGTAAAATTAATGGTACCGACCTTATAGTTCTTATATTAGAGGTAACATCCTCCCCAACACTACCATCACCTCTTGTAGAAGCACTTACTAGCAAACCTTTTTCGTAACGTATGTTTATGGCAAGGCCATCAAACTTCAAATCACAAAAATAGCAGACATCTTCTTTAAGACCAATCAAATTATTATCATATAATAGTTTTTTTACCCTAGTATCAAAAGAAACAACGTCATCAGTTTTAAATCCATTAGATAATGATAACATTGGTACTTCATGTTTAATTTGATTAAAATAAGGTAAAGGCGAAGATCCTACACGCTGTGTTGGAGAATTAGAATCTATTAACTCTGGGTATAATGACTCTAGTTTAACCAGCTTATCTACCAATGCATCATATTGAGCATCACTAATCAAAGGATCATCATAACAGTGATAATTTATATTATGAAAATCAATTTCTTTCCTTAAAGAAAGAATTATTTGCTTCAATTCACTAATACTATATTTTTTATTTAAAAACTCTTCTTGCACGATAGCTACCAGCTTTAAAACCATTATTTTCTAAAGAATTAAGAATTTTTTGAACTTGTAATTCTATTGAACTTATATCATCAAATGATAATATGAGACCATTTTTATCAACTACTCTAGCATCTATATATTCTGCAATTTCTGTTATAAAACTAAAAAAAATAGAAAACAAATTTTTATTAGGATTAGAACGCGGAATATCTAATGTAAGACTAATTACATCTCCTATGTTTACAGAATCTTCTAAAGAACAATTATCATTTCGAGATAAAATAATATAACACTCATTATTATCTAATAATAAAGCATCTTTATAATGAGATACGAAACTAAATATATCAGCAATACCTAATAACACCCCATTATCCAATTTCTTATTCATAATTAAGCTCAAGCTAATACAAGCATCTAAAGACATACAAAGCTTATCTAGATAAATAGCTTTATCAATAATAAAATCATAATCAGGACATACAATAGTAGCCTTGATATGTGAAGTTATATCTTTAGCTAATTTATATGAATTAAAAAATCTTGATTTACTTATAGGGCCTTCTCTATCTGCTAGCAAAACTAGTATTCTTAACAAACTATATGAATGATTATCATAAATATCTAATTGTTTTCTTTTATCTATTGATTCTACCAAATATCTTATATTTTCTTCATAATTCACAGGTAATATTTTCTTAATATCAACACCAAAAACTGGCAAATCAAAAATAATATCTATTGAAAATTCAATTTCATTATCAATATTAGAATAATAATTGTTATAATCTTCACTAAAAACAAAAGCAGATCCTGAAATAACTGGCTCAATACGATCAGGAATATGGATAATATCTTTTGAATTAGTAATATTAAATATTAATTTAATATTACTAATAAAATATTTTATAATTTGTAAAAAGTTACGATTCATCTCTGATTGATTAGATGTTATAAAATAAATAAACTAAGTAATTGACAAATTCAAATTTTGTATTTGAAAAATAAATGTAATATTGAACAAGTATATATTATAAGCATAAAGTTAAACTATTGTTATTACTTTAACAAAATTAAAAAATATCCCAAGTCTGAATAGCACGCACAATAGAATTTGTGAGCAACATTTCAAATAAGTATTTAAACCTATGAAATAATTATTATTAAATATATTATATAATTTAACTTTAAAAAATTAGAGGAAGATTTTTGAAAAAAGAATTCTATACTATCATGGCTGCACAGGCTCTTTCATCCTTAGCCGACAATGCTTTGTTCATAGCTGTTATATCACTAATCATTGAACTAAATGGTCCTGCTTGGGTTATTCCGCTTATGAAATGGTCATTTGCTTTATCTTATGTCGTCCTAGCTCCATTTGTTGGCATAATATCTGATAAATTTCCAAAAGGTCATGTTATGTTTTATTCAAATCTGATTAAAATACTAGGATGCTTATTAATAATTTTTATTCCAACACTAAGTTGTGATTTAGATGTAAAAATATATTTGATATCATTATCATACAGCCTAGTAGGGATAGGTGCTGCAATATATTCTCCAGCAAAATACGGCATAGTAACTGAAATACTTCCTGCAAAAATGCTTGTGCAAGGTAATAGTTGGATTGAAGGCCTAACAGTATTATCTATAATAATAGGAACCTGTCTTGGTGGGTATTTAATTACTCCTAGCACTTCAAATTTTTTAGTCAACCAATCATACTTATCCTATTTTGCTAACTCATCATCAGAAATGGCAGTGTTTATAATATTACATATATATATATCTGCTGCTATATTTAATCTAATGATAAAAAAAACAAATATTATATATACAATAAAAAATAAAAATACAATTGAAATTTTTAGAAATTTTTATCAGAGCTTATTAATAATATATAAAGACGAATTAGGCAGAGTTTCTCTATTTGTTACAACTGTTTTTTGGGGAGCAAGTGCAAGTTTACAATTAATAGTTATTAAATGGGGCCAAATACATCTTGGATATTCTATAGACCAAACTTCTATACTGATGGGTATTGTAGCAATAGGAACAATAATAGGAGCAACAGCAGTAGCAAAATATCTCAGATTAAGTCAGGCCTTATCTACTATACCTATAGGAATAACCATGGGATTATTAATGTTATTAATGCCTTTTATACAAACAGAGATGAATGCTTATTTACTATTAATTGTCACTGGAGTATTAGCTGGTTTCTTTGTAGTCCCAATGAATGCATTGCTACAGCACAGAGGTTATAAGTTGCTTTCTGCTGGTAATTCTATTGCTGTTCAAAATTTTAATGAACAGCTAAATATACTAATTATGATAAGTTTTTATACTATTCTTGTTTGGTTTAATGTAGATATAGATAATATAATTATTATATATGGAATGATAGTAAGTATATCGATGTCTTACTGCCTATTATATATACATACAAATAAAAAATTATATAGAAAATTATTAGCAATATTAGACAAAGAAACATAAAACTAGTTTCATATGCTCTTTAATAAACAAAGATCATCCCAGACCAAGGATTTTTCTTCTGGTTTGCGTAATAAATATGCAGGATGATAGCTTACAACAACTGGAATATTATTTGATTGATTGCCATGAGAAAAGTAGTGAATTTTCCCCCTAAGTTCTCTTATACTTAAACTATTGTTTAAAACAGCATTTGCAGAAAATTTTCCCAAAACAAAAATTTTATTTGGCTTCAAAAAATCAATCTGCTCTAACAAAAACGGACGACATAATTCTAATTCTTCAGGTTTTGGATTTCTATTAGCAGGAGGTCTACATTTAACTATATTTGTAATAAAAGTATCTCTATCTCTATAAATTTCAATTGCATTAAGCATTTGATCCAAAAGCTTACCTGATTTACCTACGAAGGGAATTCCTGTAGCATCTTCCTGTTCTCCAGGAGCCTCCCCTATTATTAGACACAAACCTTTAGATATATTTCCTGAACCAAAAACTACATTTTTCCTATAATGACATAAATCACATAATTTACAACTATTTACTAAATTTTTTAGTATGTCAAAATTATTAGAATTAATTTTATCTGTATGATAGTCTTGAACTCTATTTTCTACAGACCGATTAGATGTTTTCAAAAAAAAATCCTTATGCTTTTCTCTATCTAGACTATTTTTATCAGAAATAATACGCACTCCTATCTCTTTCAATAAGATACGATGTATATAACTAACTGAATTCTTATTCTTTAAATAAAAAAACATAACAATTTTATTAACATAGTTTTTTTTCCATCACAATTGCACTTTCAGTTTTAGAATTATGAAGAACATAGTATTTTTCTCTTTTACCTATTTTAGAAAAACCATATTTTTTGTAAAAATTCATAGCATTTATATTATGCTCTCCAACTTCTATTATAATACTATTCAATCTATTTTCTTTAGAAATTTGTATACACCTATCTAATAATTTAGAACCAATACCAATATTTTGAACATCCTCATGAACGGCAATACGTAATAAATGAACAACATCAGGAGCAATCATCATCACAAAGAAACCTAATATACTTTCCTTATACTTAGCTACATAAGAGATATATCCAACATTAAGACAATCTTGAAAATTACCATAAGACCAAGGAACTAATTGTACCTTAGCATCCAGCAACATAACATCATTAATATCGCTAATAGTCATTTTGCTTAAATGTATTTCTGAAAGAAAAGAACTTGTTTTAGGATTACCTCCATTATTATAGAGCAATTCATTTTTTGTAAAAGCAACTTTATTCCTTATATAAACAGGCTCAATATCGTTAAATTTTTTTTCTTTGTCAAGAAAGTAATTCTTAGATATAAGAGCTAAAATATCTGAGGATGGGTTAGTAATATCAGAATGAATAACACCTTTAGGTATTCTTAATGCTGATTCATAAATACGCCATGAATCACCAACTAATATAATATTAGTTTTTTTATAAATTGATTTCCATTGGTTAACATGAAATGTTAACCACAATGATAGATCATGAACAGAGATAAGGGCAGGTTCAAACAAAGTTTTACAATTACTACTAGTAAAAGAATCTATTAAATAGACCCCTATATATACTTCGTTCATTCTAGCATCTATAGAAGATATTATGATATTATAGGCATTTGAAGATTCTATTTGTGCTTGAAAAGCCATAGAGTATAAAGAGATTATAGGTATAATTGGGATTTTTAAAAACATACCGATAGACTTTGCAATGCTACAAGATAACCTGATTCCTGTAAATTTACCAGGACCTTGGTCAAATGAAACTGCATCCAATTCACTCTTATCTAATTTTGTTTCTGATAAAATAGATTCTATAACAGGTATTATATACTCAGAGGGTAATCTTTCTTTAGGAATTTTTGATGAAATTATATCTTTAATAACTCCATCTAAATCAAAAAATATTATAGATACACTACAAATTTCTGTAGAAGACTCTATAGCTAACAAATTAATAATCTTATTATTCATAATAATTTATTATATATATACCATTTGAAAAATTTATAAAAATTAACAGATTTAGATAAGAACTGTAATACTAAATATTATTCTATGATTTCTAGCAAATAAAATAATAATCTATCATTTATATCATTTTATATGATATAAAAAATAATTAATGCTTGTATTAAAATAATTTAAAAATTAAAATCTTTATTATTCAAAGGAGCTTTTATGAAAACAGTTGGAGAAGAGTTAGAGTCATTCAAAGTAATGGGAGTAAAACCAGGATTTACACAACATGAAGAAAACGGAGTTTCTGCATTCGAAGAAATCACAGCAAGTTCATTTCCTGGCAAATGGAAAGTTATATACTTTTATCCTAAAGATTTTACATTTGTTTGTCCTACAGAAATAATGGGATTCGACAAATTATCTAAAGAATTTGATGATAGAAATGCCGTGCTTATGGGTGGTTCTGTGGATAATGAATTCGTAAAATTAGCATGGCGTAGAGAGCATCCAGGACTTAACAAACTCAGCCATTATCAATTCGCTGATATGACTGGCTCACTAATAGATCAATTAGGAGTTAGAGATGCAAATGCTGGTGTTGCCTTACGCGCTACATTTATAGTAGATCCAGACAATGTTATACAACATGTTTCTGTAAATAACCTAAGTGTTGGACGTAATCCTGAAGAAATATTAAGACTATTAGACGGTTTTCAAACTAAAGAATTGTGTCCTTGCAATAGGGAAATAGGTGGAGACACATTGTAAAATAAAACAATCTTTGTAGTTTAGCCTTATAAACTACAAAGATTGGAACATAAAGATGCTAACAAAACTAAATAACTCTTGTAATCGAGCAGTAAATCCAATAATTAAAATTTATATGTTGCAAATAGAATACTATTTTTATAAATAGATATATGTGATATATCTATTTAACTAATACACTCAAATTAATTTATAAAAAAATCTGTATTTATTAAAATACGTACATGTTGTTTTGCTACAATATACTCTTATAAATATTGTAAGAATCTTTTCCTAAAAAGAACAACAGAATTCTAATATAGAATAAATTGGAATTCATAATTCAATCTGTTTTTAATAAATTGGTATTAATTAAGTGAATCTCCATAATACGAAAAATACTCCAAATATAATTCAAAAATTACTATCTAAATTAGATAATTATAAAAAATATCAATATGGAAAACCTTATGGTTCAGGTTTATCATTTTTATTAGGCAAGATTAAAAAATATTACAAATATCCAATTATACTAATTACACATAACTCTTTAGAAGCTCAACAAATAGCAGAAGAAGTCCACATACTCTACTCCAAATTACGCGTATTTAATATGCCAGATTGGGAAACATTACCTTATGATGCATTTTCTCCAAATCAAAGTTTAATTTCTGAAAGATTAAAAACACTTTATGAATTACTAAATAATAATATTGACATTTTAGTTATACCTATAAATGCATCTATTAATTATATCTCTCCAATTGATTTTATAGCTGCATATAGTTTTATATACAAAAAAAATGATTCCATCAATGAAGAAAACCTACTTAATCAATTAAGAATCGCTAATTATAAACAAGTTAGTCAAGTAGTAGATTTTGGTGAGTTTTGCATCAGAGGTAGTATTATAGATATCTTTCCGATGGGCTCATCAACTCCATATCGATTAGATTTATTAGATAACAAAATAGAATCTATTAGAACTTTTGATATAGAAACACAATGTAGTACTGGCTACATTAATAGCATAGAAATCCTACCAGGAAAGGAATTTCCTATCGATGAGAAATCAATTAATTACTTCCGTTCTAAATTCCGTGAATATTTTGAGGGAGATCCCTCTAAGTACTCAATATATAATGATATTAGCAAATCAAATATATTTCCAGGAATTGAATATTATTTACCATTATTTTTTGAACAAAAATCTACCATTTTTGATTATCTACAAAAAGAATCTTTATTTATAACATTGGAAAATATTAATGAAACCATAGAGCAATTCTCGAGAGATACTCAGGACCGTTATAATTTTCTAAAACATGATATAGAAAGACCTATTCTTAAACCAGAAGATCTTTTCTTAGATCAAGAAAATTTTTACAAAAAAATTAATAATTTTAAACATTTATCTATTAATTTAAAACAAAATAACGAATTCGAAAAAATCCCTAACGTTTCTATATTAGAAAATAATTTAAATATAGTAGAAAATATAAAAGAAACTACTAGAGAAAAAAAATCAAAAATTATTATATGTGTAGATTCAAATAATAGGAAAGAAATAATAACAAATACTTTAAAAACAAATTCAGAACTAAATATAGTATCCCATAAAAACATTGAATCTTTTTTTAACTCTCAAGATCAAATAGGCATAACAATTGCGCCTATAAATTATGGATTCAAATATATCTCAGAAAATTTAACTATTATTACAGAAAATGATTTGTATCCCAATACTTATAATGCAAAAAATTATAAAAAAAATAAGATCAATAAAAAAAATCAAGAAGCACACTTTCATGATATAGCTGATTTATCTATAGATGACCCTGTTGTACATTATCAATATGGTGTTGGAAGATATAAAGGATTAGTTAATATGAATGTAGGAAAAGATCAAATGGAATTCTTACATTTAGAGTATGCAAAAAAAACTAGTTTATATGTACCTATTACTAACTTAAATTTAATTTCTAGATATATAGGAATTGATCCAGAAAATGCCCCTCTACATCAATTAGGCTCAGATACATGGGAAAAGAAATATAAAAAAGCAATCAAGCAAATATATGATACAGCAGCTGAATTATTAGATATATATTCTAAAAGAGCTATGAAAAAAGGACATGCTTTATTAGCAAATACAGAAGACTATAATAAATTTGTAGAAGATTTTGAGTTTACAGAAACTATTGATCAAGAACAAGCAATCCAGGCTGTATTAAAAGATATGTCCTTAGCAAAACCAATGGATAGATTAGTATGTGGAGATGTTGGTTTTGGAAAAACAGAAGTAGCTTTGAGAGCAGCTTTCATTGCTGTTTCAAATCATAAACAGGTAATTATACTATGCCCGACAACATTATTAGCAGAACAACATACCCAAACATTTAGTAAAAGATTTGCAAATTGGCCAATAAAAATATCTGAATTATCTAGAATGAAATCACGCAAAGAAATACTTCATACTATTTCTGAAATAAACGATGGCATAGTAGACATAGTTATAGGCACACATAAAATACTATCATCAGATATTAAATTTAAAAATCTAGGTCTTGTAATAATAGATGAAGAACATAGATTTGGCGTAAGACAAAAAGAAATGTTCAAAAACATTAGATCTGAAATTGATGTATTATCACTAACTGCAACCCCTATTCCTCGTACTCTAAGTATGTCTTTAGAAGGAATAAGAGATTTTTCAATTATTACAACAGCACCACAAAAAAGACTTCCAATAAAAACTTTTATAAGATATCAAGACAATAGTATTCTTATAGAAGCTATAAGACGCGAAGTAAGACGTGGCGGACAAGTTTATTTTCTACATAATGAAATTTCTACTATAAATAACAAGAAAATTTTAATAGAACAATTATTACCAGAAATAAAAGTTGCTATTGCTCATGGTCAAATGTTGGCAAGAGATCTTGAGAATATTATGAAAAATTTTTGTCAAAAAAAATATGACGTATTACTATGTACAACCATAATAGAAAATGGTATAGATATACCAAATGCTAATACTATTATAATTAATAGAGCTAATGCTTTTGGATTAGCTCAACTACACCAATTACGAGGTAGAGTTGGACGATCTCATCATCAAGCATATGCTTATCTATTAATTTCTAATGAAGAATCAATAACTAGCCAGGCAAAAAAAAGACTTGATGCAATTCAAAATATGGAAGATCTTGGATCAGGTTTTTATTTAGCTCTTCATGATTTAGAAATTAGAGGATCTGGAGAAATTCTAGGAGAATCACAATCTGGAAATATACAAGAAATAGGATACTCACTATATAACGAAATGCTATCTGAAGCTATATCCAAAATAAAAGATGGAAAAGAAATAAACCTAACAAATTTAGTTATACCAGCATCTTGCGAAATAAATTTAGGTGTTACATCTATTTTACCATCTGAATATTGTCCTGATATATCAGCCAGATTAGACTTATATAAAAGATTATCTCATACCAATAGTGAGGATGAGATACTTAAGATTCAATATGAAATAGAAGATAGATTTGGGAAATTAATAGATCCAGCAGAAAATCTTATTATTACTCATAAACTAAGAATATTAGCTGGCCAATTACACATAAAAAAACTTATCATAGAAAACAGTCGCATTATTTTAATTTTTGAGAATAATATACATACAGATATAGAAAAAATAATCTCACTAATAAAAAATAATGCGAACATGAAGCTAGGTCTTGATAATAAAATTATCCTGTCAAACAATAAAGATTTTAAATCAAAAATCAATGAATTATTTAATATATTAAATTATTTAAACAATAACAACTATATTAAATTATAGTCATCTTAGAGCATAGATTAAATAAAATATCAGGAAAAAAACTTATAATCATAATAAATAATACATTAAAAATTAATAAATTCTTAAAAATTAGAGAATAATAAAAATTGTTTGATTTGATAATAGATAAATTATTATTACAGTTATCAAAATAAACGATTTTAATAACTCTTAAATAATAAAAAGCTCCAATCAAAGAAAATAAAATAGCATAAATAGCAATATATAAATGATTAGAATTTATTAAATTTCGTAAAATAGAAAATTTAGCGTAAAATCCTACAAAAGGAGGTAAACCAGCTAAAGATAACATACAAATTAACATAAAAAAAGCCATTACAGGATTTACCTGGTTTAGACCTTTTAAATCATCTAAGTTTTCACAATCAAAATTAGCACGTGAAAAAAACATTAATAAACCAAAAATTGCCATATTAGTTATCACATAACTAATTATGTAAAAAACAGAATCTATATATGCAACTGATCCTTCTAAAGGTTCGACTCCTATAAGCCCTAACAAAACAAATCCCATGTGAGATATAGTAGAGTAAGCGAGTACTCTTTTAAAATTAGTTTGCAATATAGCGGCTATATTGCCTATTGCTAATGATAAAATTGAGAATATTATTATTATAGATTGCCAATCTAAATAAAAAGCAACAAAAGAATTAAATAAAATTCTTATCATAATAGCAAAAGCAGCTATTTTTGGTGCTGTGCTAATCAATAACGTAATTATAGTAGGAGAACCTTGATAAACATCTGGAACCCACATATGAAAAGGAACAACACCTAACTTAAAAGAAAGACCAGCTAATATAAATATTAAAGAGAAAATAACAATTTCTATACTAATAGTACCCTGAATAAATGCAGATAGATCAACCAACTCTAAAGAATTAGAAATACCATAAACTAAGGAAAAACCATATAACAAAATTGCTGATGCAATAGAACCTAAAATAAAATATTTTAAAGCAGCTTCTATTGATTTAGAATAATCTCTACGCATAGCAATCATCGCATATAGTGGTAAAGACATTAATTCTAACCCTAAATAGATAGATAATAGATTCCCAGAAGAAACCATAATCATTTGACCAAGCAAAGAAAATAAAGTTAGATAATAAAAATCACCACCTTGTGACAGGATGTTAAAATCCTCCACATATGCTCTACTATAAATAAGAGAAATGAAAGTAATAATACAAAGCAATATTTTTAAATATTGAGAAAAATTATCAATTACTAATGACCCATTAAATATTCTATCAATAAAATCAAATTGTTGCATAACTATAAGACAAATAGTCGATATAAATAATGCTAACAAACTCATGATAAATGTAATATTATGATTTCTTTTGAAAATATCTATCAGAAGTATTATCAAAGTAGAGCAGAGCAATAAAATCTCAGGTAGGATGAGAATAAAACTATTATAGTTAATCATATTCATTTTAAAATTTTGTTATATTTTTGTTGTAGATAATTGATCTAATAAAATTTCTACTGGAAGATGAATTACATCTGTAAATATTTTTGGATAAATCCCCATAATTAAAATTAATATTGCTAATAAAGTAAATATAAAAAACTCTCTTTTATTAATATCTGATAAATCATTAGAAGCAACACTACTATTAACTTTGCCAAAAGCAATTCTTTTAACTAACCATAAAGAATAAGATGCACTAAGAACTAAAGAAAAAGCTGTTAATATACCCACTACAAAATTATATTTTATTGAGCCCATAATAACAAAAAACTCACCCACAAAACCACTAGTACCTGGCAAGCCAGAATTTGCCATAGAAAAAAATATAAAAAATGTTACAAATGTAGGCATAATATTGACTAGACCACTATAATCAGATATTAGTCTAGAATGAGCTCTATCATATAAAACCCCTATAGAAAAAAACATCGCAGTAGAAACAAAACCATGAGAAATCATTTGTAAAATAGCACCTTCCATCCCTGCTTTATTAAATAAAAATATACCTAACGTAACAAAACCCATGTGAGCAATTGAAGAATAAGCTATTAATTTCTTCATATCTTTTTGTGCTATAGCAATAAATCCTATATATATAATAGCTATTAAAGATAATGATATCATCAACATAGACATACCTTTAGATGCATCAGGTAATATAGGCAATGAAAAACGCAGAAAACCATAAGCACCCAATTTAAGCATAATAGAAGCCAGAATAATAGATCCACCAGTAGGAGCCTCTACATGAGCATCAGGCAACCATGTGTGGACTGGCCACATAGGTATTTTTACAGCGAAAGCTAACCAAAATGCCATAAAAATAAACACTTGGTCAACATAACAAATATTTGTTGAATACCAATTAGTAATTTCAGAAGAATTAGAAATATTACGTAAATAAATTAACGCAATAAACATTAACAAAGAACCTAATAAAGTATATAAAAAGAATTTAAAAGAAGCATAAAAACGATTAGGTCCTCCCCATATACCTATAATTAGATACATAGGAATTAAAGTAGTTTCAAAAAATACATAAAATAATATACCATCTAGTGAAACAAAAACTCCATTAATTAAACCTGATAAAATCAGAAATGCAGCAAAATACTGTAAGATATTATTCTTTATAGATTCCCAAGAAGATAAAATTACTATAACTGTCATAAAGGAGTTTAGTATTAGGAACCATAATGATATGCCATCTATACCTAAATGATAATTTATATTAAATGTTTCTATCCAAGAATAATTTTCCTCGAATTGAAACAAAGAGTTAGTTACTTCAAATAAATTATATATAGATAAAACAATAAAAAAACTAATTAAAGAGCCAAATAATGATATCAACTTAATATAAAGCTGATTACGTGTATCTACAACCAAAATAATAAGACCAAAAATTATTGGAGTAAAAATAGATAAAGAAAGCCAAGGAATAGATGTATAAGACATTGTAATCATCGAATAAATACAAAAAATGTTACTAAACAAACAATACCCACAGTCATGGAAAGAGAATAATAGTAGATAAAACCAGATTGTAATTTTTTGCTAATCTTTGAACAAAAACAAGCAATATTAGCACAACCATTTACAAGTAACTTATCAATTAGGATTTGATCACAAAATTGCCAAAAAAATAATCCTATATAATAAGCACTCACTGCAATTTTCTCATATAAAACATCAAAATAATATTTTTCTTGTAATATCTTATAAACTAAAGAAAATCTACTCTTAATTACAGAAGGTAGATTTGTATTAATCAAAAACAAATACCATGAAATAATAGCACCACTTACAGTTAATAAAAAAGGTATAGATGTTAGAGAATGTAAAGCAAAATTTAGACTGCCATGCCATCCCAATGAAACTTTATAAAAAGCTAAATGTTCTGGAATTATCGTAATAACATTATCAAATAAGCCATTAAACAAAAATCTATCAGCAAAAATATATCCTATAAATATAGCTGGAATAGATAATATTAATAATGGCATAGTTACAACAATAGAAGATTCTTTTGGATAACTATTATCAATCTTATGACCAGGAATTTTATGTGCATCTAAATGATTATGTTTTTGCTTAAAATGACCATGAAAAACTAGGAAATATAACCTAAAAGAATATACAGATGTAACAAAAATACCGATAAGCAAAAAATAATATGCAACAGATGATCCATAAAGATCAGAATTCTTAACCGTTTCTAATATCAGTTCTTTAGAATAAAAACCAGAGAAGAAAGGAGTGCCAACTAAAGATAAAGTCCCTATTAGAAAAGTTATCCAAGTTATAGGCATATACCTATATAACCCACCCATATATCTAATATCCTGATTATGATGCATACCTAATATAACAGAACCAGCCCCTAAAAATAAAAGAGCTTTAAAAAAGGCATGAGTCATCAAATGGAAAATTGCCAAAGAATATGAAGATACTCCTAAAGCAACTGTCATATAACCTAGTTGTGATAATGTGGAGTAAGCGATAACCTTTTTAATATCGTACTGTATAATACCTAATATACCTAAAAATAAGGCTCCAATAGATCCTACGAAAACGATAAATGACAAAACGAATGATGAATATTCAAAAACAGGAGAAAAACGAGCAACCATAAAAATACCAGCAGTAACCATAGTAGCTGCATGTATTAATGCAGAAATTGGAGTGGGACCTTCCATGGAATCTGGTAACCAGGCATGCAATGGAACTTGTGCTGACTTCCCCATTGCTCCTACAAACAAACAAAAACATGCAACTGTAATAATAGAACATCCAGAAAAAATAATATCATGATCAATAACTTTACCAACTAAACCATCTACTTTATCAAAAATCTCATGATAATTCATTGTTCCAGTATAAGAAAATAATAAACCTATACCTAATATAAAACCAAAATCACCTACTTTATTAACTAAAAAAGCCTTCATATTTGCTATAATTGCAGAATCTTTGTTATACCAAAAACCTATTAGCAAATAAGATACTAGTCCGACAGCTTCCCAACCAAAGAACAATTGCATCATATTATTAGACATAACTAACATTAACATTGCAAATGTAAATAAAGAAATATAAGAGAAAAAACGCTGATAACCCTCATCATCGGACATATAACCTATTGAGTAAATATGAACCATCAAAGAAATTGATGTTATTATCAACATCATCAATGCAGATAATATATCAATTAAAAAACCTACTTCCAACTCAACATTGTCTATAGCACTCCAAGTATACAAAACATGTTCATAACAACTACGATTATTAATAATATCAGTTATTACAATTACAGATCCGATAAAAGAAACAAAAACTGCAAATATTGTAATAATATGAGTACTCTTTTTATCTAAGATAGGCTTACCAAAAAAACTAGTTCCTAACAAACCGGATAATATTGATCCAAATAAAGGTGCTAAAGATATAATTAGGAAAATATTAGGATTTAATGGAAAAATATTCATCTTTTATTTTTCATCCTCTAAGATTGCTAATTGCATTAGAATCTACAACACCTGATTTTCTAAATAATAAGACCAACAATGCCAATCCTATAGCTGCTTCAGCAGCTGCAACTGTTAAAATAAAAAAAACAAAAACTTGACCTGATATATCATTATTAAATCTAGAAAATGCAACTAGATTAAAATCAACTGACAATAATAATAATTCTAAAGACATTAACAAAACAATTAAATTTTTTCTATTTATAAAAATTCCAACTAAACCTATAGAAAAAATAATAGAACTAACAATAAGACAATATGATAAGGTTAACATTATTCATTTCCTTCTTTAGAAGAAAGACTATTAGCATAATAATTGTTTACATTTTTAGGAAATTTTACCATAATCAGCCTGTTATTTGGGTCTGTCTTTAAAGCGACATCAACTTCATTTATTTTTCTATCTTTCCTAGTACGAAGTGTCAGAGTAATCGCAGATACCATACCTACCAATAATATTACAGCACCTATTTCAACAAAGATGTAATAATCAGAATACATAGCATAACCGATAGAAAAAGAGTTAGTTATACTAGAACAATTACTCATAGGAATATAAACATCTTGACTCCATGTCGCAAATAATATCATAGCTGTTTCTATAACTAAAATGAAGCCAACAACAAAACCAAAAATTATATATCTATTTAAAGTAAGCTTTTCGTTAAGCTTATGAAGATCTATCATCATTACGACAAATAAAAACATAACCATAACAGCACCAACATAAACCAATATTAGTATCAATGATAAAAACTCTGAGCCTAATATCATCCAGATCATGGAAACATTTATAAAAACTAGTATCAAATTAATAACAGCTAAAATAGGATTTCTAACTACTACTACACAAACTGCAGATAGGCATGCTACAACAGATAAAAAAGAAAAAAGAAAATCGATAAAACTCATTTTAAAATCCTGAAAATAATCAACGATAAAAAGCATCTTGAGCTTTTCTAGATGAAATCTCAGACTCATATTTATCGCCAATAGCTAAAAGCATCTCTTTTGTAAAATAAAGATCCCCCCTTTTTTCTCCATGATATTCATAAAAATGTGTTTCTACTATAGAATCAACAGGGCAACTTTCCTCACAAAACCCACAAAAAATACATTTAGTAAGATCAATATCATATCTAGTAGTACGTCTTGTACCATCTTCCCTTTGCTCAGAATCTATACTTATAGCCATAGCTGGGCAAACAGCCTCACATAGCTTACAAGCAATACAACGCTCTTCTCCATTTGGATAACGCCTTAAAGCGTGTAATCCTCTAAATCTTGGTGAAATAGGAGTTTTCTCATATGGATAGATCAAAGTATTTTTACCTTTAAAAAAGTATTTACCTGTTATAAACATCCCTTTCAAGAAATCAACAAGCATGAGACTACGTAAAAACCTTCCTATAGACTTCATTTAATCCCTCTTATCATATAAAAGAACTAATACCATATATTCCATGGTGTTCTAACCCAAATAGCAACTACCAAAAACCATATTCCTGTAATTGGTATAAATATTTTCCAACCAAGTCTCATTATTTGATCATACCTATATCTTGGAAAAGAAGCTCTAAACCATATAAACAAACACACTATAAAAAAAGTCTTGATCCAAAGCCAGACCCATCCAGGTACTAAATAAAAAGGAAAAAAATTAAACGGAGGATACCAACCACCCAAGAATATTACTGAAGCCATACATGATAACAAAATAATATTTGCATATTCAGCTAAAAAGAATATTGCAAATGAAACCCCTGAATATTCAACCATATGACCAGCAACAATCTCAGATTCTCCTTCTACAACATCAAAAGGATGTCTATTTGTTTCGGCAACAGATGAGATAACATATATAACAAATAAAGGTAATAGTGGCAACCAATTCCAAGATAAAAAAGGTATTCCTATATCATAAAAAAAACCTTTATTTTGAACACTAACAATATCACTCATATTCAAACTTCTGGAAACTAATAAAACAGTAACCAAGATAAATCCAATAGCTAATTCATAAGATATCATTTGAGCAGCCGCTCTTAAACCTCCTAACAAAGCATATTTTGAATTTGATGCCCAACCAGCTATAATAACACCATAAACGCCCAAGGAAGTAATAGACATAACATATAAAAGGCCAGCATTAATATCAGCTAAAACAATATCAGGCCCAAATGGTATAACAGCCCATGCAGCCAATGCTGGCATAAGAGTAATAACTGGAGCAATTAAAAAAAGAACCTTGTTAGATTCACTAGGTATAATAACTTCTTTAGTTAACAATTTAAATACATCAGCAAATGGCTGAAGAAGACCTCCATAACCAACCCTATTAGGACCAAGTCTGACATGCATTGCTGCAATCATTTTACGTTCCCAATATGTCAGATAAGCCACACAAACTATTACAGGAAGCATAATAGCGAATATTTTTAAAATGGTATATAAAACCAAAGATATATTACTATTCAAGAAATTTACAAAAATCAATTCTGATATCATAATTTTTCCACATTAATATCTTCAAAAGACCAACCTAAAGCAGCTGTTTCTTCAAACGCAGCTGGCAAATATAAACCTTGATCTGGAACGCAATCATCATTTATAGCAATTACTTTTATGCTATTACCACTACTAGATATTTTCACCATTTCACCATTAGAAATTCCTAATTGCTTTAAAGAAGAACCATTAAGTCTTAAAACTGGAGGTTGTGAATATTTTGTCTTTTGCAAAGATTGAGAATTCCTTACAATAACATCTGACCTATATATTGGAACATTAGCAATTCTTTCAAACTTATCAGAGAAATTATCTATCCCTATAAAAGAAATGTCGATGCTATTAGATAATCTAGTTTTCAAATCAAAATTTAAAATATCCTGTTTAACTTCATCGGAACTTTCATAATTAAATCCAGAAATATTTAATAATTTTCCCAAAGCACAAAAAACCTTCCATGCAGGTCTAGTTTTACCAAAAGGAACAACTACGCCTTTAAAACTTTGAATAATACCTTGAGAGTTTATATATGTTCCTGAAGTTTCACTAAAAGGAGAGATTGGAAGTATTACATTTGCCCATTTCTTAGCAAAAGAAAAATAAGGAGTTAATGCAATTGAAAACTCAGAATCTTCTATAGCTTTTAAAGCATTTAGACCATTGTCGATATCTAAATATGGATCAGAATGGAGAACTATATATGATTTCAACGAACTATTAAAAATATCATTTACTAATTTTCCTTTTTTAGGAAGAAAATTAGATATATAACCACCAATATTATTTGCTCCATTAACAAGAAAAGAAATGCCAGAATCAATAATATTAGCAATATAACCTGCATTTGCTACTAATTTTGATGAATTAGGCACCGATAAAGCCATATTACCCAATAAAATGGCTGACTTATTATTTCTATCTAATAAAGCTTCAGCAATCATAAGCAATGTTTTGTTATCAGTGAGGCACAATTCCTCGAATTCTTTTGGAATATCTTTAGACATATTTTTTGACAAAATTACACATAATTCCGCTAATAACAAATGGAGTTTTGAAGGAATAACAGTAATTCTACCTGCAATATCAATAAATTGATTTGATTGATAACTATCTAATATAAAAATCTTTGCTCCACGCTTAGCTGCTTTACGAATTCTATGTGCTATTAATGGATGATCATTCCTTAAATCAGATCCTACTATTAGTAAAATATCTAATTTTTCTAACTCTTCCAAAGAGAATCCCAACCAAGGGATGCCCTTAAAAATTTTATCTAAATTAGAATCATTTTGGCGCAATCTAAAATCTATATTATCAGACCCTAGATTATTCAATAATTTTTTAAATAAATAGAACTCTTCTAAGGTAGAATACTCAGAAGCTATACCAGCAATTTGTTGCTCACCATATTTATTTTTTATTAAATTAAGTTTTTCAGCAATTTTTTCTAATGCTTCTTCCCAAGATATTTCATTCCAATCACCATTACTATCCTTAAACATAGGGGAAGATAACCTATCAGCACTATTTAATCCTTCATAGGAAAAACGATCTCTATCTGTTATCCAACACTCATTAACATCATCATTTTCAAAAGGAACAACCCTCATAACCTGATTATTCTTAACCTGCATTATCAAGTTTGTACCTAAACTGTCATGGGGACTAATTGATTTTCTCCTAGCCAATTCCCAAGTACGGGCCTTAAATCTGAAAGGCTTAGAAGTAAGCGCTCCAACTGGACATATATCTATCATATTACCTGATAACTCAGATTCTATATAATTACCTAGAAAAGTCGATATTTCTGAATGCTCACCACGACCAAGCATACCTAACTCTTTTATTCCTGCTATCTCTTCTCCAAAACGTATACAGCGAGTACAGTGTATACAACGACTCATTTCTTCAGCAGATATTAAAGGACCAAAATTTTTATGAAAAACTACTCTTTTTTCCTGTTCAGAATAACGAGATTTTTTCTTACCATAACCAACAGCTAAATCTTGCAACTGACACTCACCTCCCTGATCACAGACAGGACAGTCAAGAGGATGGTTAATTAGCAAAAACTCCATAACAGAGTTTTGTGCTTCTTTGACTTTCCTGGAATCAGTATGCACAACCATCCCTTCACTTACTATAGTGGAACAAGCAGGCATGAGCTTAGGTGTTTTTTCTATCTCTACTAAACACATACGGCAATTTGCAGCAACTGACAATTTTTTGTGATAGCAAAAATGTGGCACATAACATCCAAGTTTTTCAGTAACCTGAATCAGGCTACTTCCCTTTGGAACTCTTATTTTTTCACCATTAACGGTTATTTCTATCATTTGCATTTTCAGACTCTACAAATATTTTTGTACTAAACAAGATTTATGTGTTATATGATACAAAAATTCATGTTTAAAATGTTTTAAAAAACTTATAACAGGCATAGCTGCTGCATCCCCTAGAGCACAAATGGTATTACCCATTATATTATGTGAAATAGAATTCAATAATTCTAGATCTTCAACATTAGCATCACCCTTTTCGATCCTAGATAAAATACGATATATCCAACCTGTCCCTTCTCTACAAGGAGTACATTGTCCACAACTTTCTTCATAATAAAAATATGATAATCTTAGAAGAGTATTTACAATGCACCTAGTTTCATCAATAACAATAACGGCACCAGAACCAAGCATAGATCCTGCTTTTGATATGGAATCATAATCCATACTACAATTCATAATTATATCAGCAGGAAGAATCGGTGAACTTGACCCTCCAGGAATTACAGCTTTCAATTTATTACCTTTAACCACACCACCAGCAAGCTCTAAAAGAACAGAAAATGGTGTGCCAAGTGGAATTTCATAGTTACCAGGAAATTCTACATCTCCACTAACAGAAAATATCTTGGTTCCAGCATTATTAATTTTCCCAGATTCTAGATACTTTTCTGAACCATTCAATATGATCCAAGGAACAGCAGCAAATGTTTCAGTATTATTAATATTTGTTGGACAATCATATAATCCAACATTAGCAGGAAATGGAGGTTTAAAACGAGGTCTTCCTTTTTTACCTTCTAGAGATTCTAATAAAGCAGTTTCTTCCCCACAAATATAAGCACCATAGCCATGCACTGCGTACAAATTAAAACTAAAATTAGAATTTAATATATTTTCACCTAAAAAACCATATGCTCTAGCTTCGTCTAAAGCTTCTTCAAAACGCTTATAAACATCAAAAATCTCACCATGAATATAATTATAACCAGTACTTATGCCCATAGCATAAGCTGCTATAAGCATACCCTCTATAACCAAATGTGGATTAAATCTTAATATATCTCTATCTTTAAATGTTCCAGGTTCACCCTCATCAGAATTGCAAACAAGATATTTTTTGGATAAATTTTTTGGCATAAAGCTCCATTTTAAACCAGTTGGAAATCCTGCTCCTCCCCTGCCTCTCAATCCAGACGATTTAATCTCCTCTATAACATCATTAGGAGACATCTTAGATTGTATAATTTTTTTTATAGAATCATAGCCATTTCTAGTTAGATAATCCTCTATTCTCCAATTGTAACCATTAATTCCAGCAAAAATTTGAGGAGAAATATGCCTACCATGGAAACATGTAGATCTGCTTTCTATCGTATCAATAGGATACGGCTTCAAACCATCATCAAATTTAATCTCAAATTCTTTTAAATTCATGTATTATTCCCCATCTTCTTTTGAAAGAATATCAATAAGAGAATTAACTTTTTCTTTAGTCATTCTGGCACACATATGTTTGTTATTAATCAACAAAACAGGAGCATCACCACAAGCTCCTAAGCATTCACTTTCAACCAAAGTAAACTGTTTGTTATCACTTGTTTCATTAAAGTTTATACCCAATTTTCTTTTTAAATATGTAGCAATTTCGTTACTACCACGAAATGAACATGAAAGATTAGTACATACGGAAATCTTATTTTTCCCCATATGTTTAACATTGAACATATTATAGAAAGTAACAACTTCTTGAGCTGTTATAGGAGAAATACCTATGTAATTAGCGACATCTTCTATAATTTCTGGAGATAACCAAGATTTATCTTCCTGTGCAATTGTTAAAGCTGCTATTAAAGCAGATTGACGTCTATCAGCAGGAAATTTTGCCAATTCCGTATCTATTTTCTGATATGATTTTTTAGAAAGCAACATACTTTGCCTGTCTTAGAGTTAAATAACCTTAATTTTTATATATAATATCAAAATAAAAAATTTACCTATCTATTTCACCAAATACAATATCTTGCGTTCCTATAATAGTTACAACATCTGATATCATATGCCCCCTTGACATTTCATCTAAAGACTGCAAATGGGCAAAACCTGGTGCACGAATCTTAATGCGATATGGTTTATTAGCACCATCAGATAATATATATATCCCAAATTCGCCTTTAGGATGTTCTACAGAAGAATATGCCTCTCCAACTGGTATGCAAAAACCTTCACTAAAAAACTTAAAATGATGAATTAGCTCTTCCATACCTGTCTTCATATCTATTCTTTTAGGAGGAACATACTTACAACTCTCTGCTATAACATCGCCTGGATTATTACGTAACCATTCTATACATTGTCTAATAATTTTATTACTTTCCCTCATTTCAGCCATACGCACCAAATATCTGTCGTAACAATCCCCATTAACCCCAATAGGAATATCAAAACAAAGATTATCATAAACTTCATAAGGTTGATTTTTACGTAAATCCCAAACAACACCTGAACCTCGTAACATAGGACCAGTAAAACCCAATGCCTTTGCCCTATCAGGACTAACGACACCGATACCAACAAGTCTCTGTTTCCAAATACGATTGTCTGTCAATAAAGACTCATACTCATCTATACATTTTGGGAATCTTTCAGTAAAATCATCGATAAAATCCAATAAAGAACCTGAACGAGCTTCATTCATTCTATCAAAATCTTTTTTATTCCTTATTTCTCTAGAAGCATCTGTATACATTGGCATAGAATTCGGTAGATCTCTATATACACCACCAGGCCTATAATAAGCAGCATGCATCCTTGCGCCAGAAACAGCTTCATAACAATCCATCAAATCTTCACGTTCACGAAATGCATATAAGAATACTGCCATGGCCCCAACATCCAGTGCATGGGAACCTAAAGACATAAGATGATTCAATATTCTCGTGATTTCATCAAACATTACTCTGATATATTGAGCTCTTAACGGTACTTGAATCCCTAAAAGTTTCTCAATGGTCATAACATAAGCATGCTCATTACACATCATAGAAACATAATCCAAACGATCCATGTAAGGTAGACCTTGTATATATGTTTTATTTTCTATTAATTTTTCCGTTGCTCTATGTAACAGACCTATATGTGGGTCTGCTTTTTGAACTACTTCACCATTTAGTTCTAATATTAAACGCAGGACACCATGAGCAGCAGGATGTTGAGGACCAAAATTCAAAGTATAAGTTTTAATATCCATGGTTATTACAATTCCAATCCATAAGAGTTTTCACGAATAACTCTTGGAGTAATTTCTCTAGTATCAATACTAATTTCTTTGTAAACAACTTTTTTAAGATCTTCATCATAATGTATTTCAACATTACCAGATAAAGGAAAATCCTTACGAAAAGGATATCCTACAAAACCATAATCAGTAATTATTCTTCTCAGATCTTTATGACCATCAAAAACTATACCAAATAAATCAAAAGCTTCTCTTTCAAACCAATTAACACTAGGCCAGCAATTTATTAAAGAAGGAAGAACTGGTAAATCATTTTTTTTCGCCCATGTTCTGACCCTAAGCCTCCAATTATTAACTATGGATAAAACATGAATTACTACAGCAAAACGCTTGCCCTCGGGCATATTAGC
Organism: Candidatus Kinetoplastibacterium crithidii; assembly: GCA_027557655.1. Taxonomy (NCBI): domain Bacteria; kingdom Pseudomonadati; phylum Pseudomonadota; class Betaproteobacteria; genus Candidatus Kinetoplastidibacterium; species Candidatus Kinetoplastidibacterium crithidiae. Next base: position 555,792 of record CP064915.1, read on the forward strand.
ATTACCCTCACGAATACTAGACTTACCCCAAGACAAATAATCTACAGCACATAAATCGATACAAGTTTCAAAACATAAACTATTATCTAATTTTAAAATATTGCAAATATCTAACCATTGGTCAGAAGAAACTTCCAAAGTTAACTCATTAGTTCTACTGTGCAATAAGTTAAAATCATAATTTACAAAAACTTTTTTTAACGCATCTTTCAAAATTTCTATTTGATTCATCTACATTCATATCCTTAATAGGTAATAAAATTTTATATTTTCTAAAACATTAAAGAATTACCTTGAAATACTATTCTTCTGTAAAATTTTCTTCTGCATTTGAAAAAGACCATAAATTAACGCTTCAGATGTAGGTGGACATCCAGGAACATAAACATCAACTGGAATAATTCTATCACACCCCCTAACAACAGAATAAGAATAATGATAATAACCACCACCATTAGCACAAGACCCCATAGATAAAACCCATCTAGGCTCAGGCATTTGATCATAAACCTTTCGCAAGGCAGGAGCCATTTTATTACATAATGTACCAGCTACTATCATTAAATCGGACTGACGTGGACTTGGCCTAAAAATAATACCAAATTGATCTAAATCATAACGTGCTGCACCAGCATGCATCATTTCAACAGCACAACAAGCTAAACCAAAAGTTACTGGCCATATAGATCCTGTTCTAGCCCACTTAAGAAGTTTATCAGCACTGGTAGTTATGAAACCTTGTTTAAGAATACCATCTGTAGACATAGTTCTATTCTCTAAAAGAAAAAATAATATATTTATTAAGGCTTATTCCCATTCTATAGCACCTTTCTTCCATTCATATATAAAACCTACAACTAATATAAATATAAATATTAGCATTGAAATAAAACCCTTTAATCCTAGAGCATCTTGTGCTATTGCCCAAGGAAATAAAAATGCTATTTCCAGATCAAATAGAATAAATAATATTGCAACTAAATAGTATCTAATATCAAACTGCATATGGGAATCTCCAAATGAATCAAAGCCACACTCATATGGAGAATTTTTTGCAGAGTAAGGTGATTTATGACCAAGCAAATAACCTATTAATAGCATTCCAAAACCAATAATTATTGCTATTAATATAAAAAGAAATACAGGAAAATATTGCTGCAAATTCATAAATATTAATTCCTAATGATAACTAAATAAACTTCTTGATTATATATCATATAACAAGAATTATGATAACAAGATTAAATTAAATCAATATAAAAACTAAAAGCCACCTATCTATTGCAAGAAGGTGACTTTTAGAATTAGAAAGATTTCTAATATTATTAAGTATAGTTACGTAACATACCTTAAATTAACGAGTCATTAGGCTTAGAAGCTATGACGCATACCAAAACCAACAACTTTGCTTTTTGCACTATACAAGAAAGCATAGTCAGAAGCATAAGAGCCATAAGCATATAAATTTGTACGCTTAGACAAATCTTGTGTATAACCAACACTATATACATTCATAGAGTCATTATCACCAGTTAATCTAGCTCCTTTTGGTTTTGCATTTACAGAAACACGCTGCCAAGATCCAAAAACATTACTAGATTCATTAATTGGGGCACTTACACCAACAACATATGAATTAGAACGGAATCCATCTGCATACTCTGTTATTAACCTGCTTAAGCCTATTAGATCTCTATAGCCATCTACATTCAATGCTCCAATCCAGCCATCCATCGTTCTTGCATAGGCAACAGAAACTTTAGCCACATCAAAATCATAAGCTCCACCAACAGCATAAGAACAAGGGCTTACATCAAAGTATGCATCACGCTCTACCCTACGTTTAGAACCTTTAACATAATCAAATGACGCAGAAGCAACTAAAGGCCCATTAGAGTAACGAATACCTGTTGTAAAGGCACGATCGTTTTCATTTGTTCTCCAGTTTGCTGCTTCTTCTGCTGAAAATGCATTATTAACAGTAACATGCTCAGATTTAGCAGATTTAGTATCAACGCTGAAAGAATAACCAACTCCGATATCAATTCCACGGAAAGAAGGAGTCTGATACATAACCATATTATCATAACGAACATTTGTAGAACCAATGCTCATTCCGATAGCTGACTGTTCAAAACCACCTTTAAATGGATCTATATTTGCAAAATATTTGCTAGCAACATTAGTTTGACGGCCAATATCCAAACGACCCCAGGCATCATTTGCTACACCAATAGTAATCTGTCTACCAAAGACACGTTGAGTTTGAGCAGCATCACCATTTGCAGAATTAAAGCCACCTTCTAAAACGAATTCAGCACGCAAACCGTTTCCAATTTCTTCAGTTCCTTTAAGGCCCCAACGAGAACCACTTTGAGCTCCAGACACAGGACCAACACGACTAATCTTGTGTTTTACTCTCCGAAAATCACGCACTTCTACAGTATTTACATTAACACCTGTATCAATTAATCCATATAAATTAACAGCTGTTTCTGCCTGGGCAACACCAGCAAAACTGGTAACCAAAGCAGCTGCAAGCAGAGTTTTTTTCATTTAAAAAATCTCCAATAATTTGAATAACAAGAGCAAGATATACTCAACACAAAACTCCTTAACTCCAAAATAGAAGTTGTGAGCACTGTATTAAAATTTAGCTCAAATGACCACAATAAGTACAATAAAAAAGACAAAATACGTTGTAAAATAACAACTTGCTTAAAAAGCCAATGTTCCAACTTTTTTAAACATATTTAGCTTTTTAACAAAGTGATCTATCATATACTAAATCAATAAGGAGATATTATAATCTCCATAGAGCAAAACTCACCAATAAAAAACAACAAAAATACAAAAGTGTTACAAACTTACAATAACATAATAACTAAAAAGAAAAAACACTAAATAGTTAAAAACAACTAGCTAAGAGATATATAAAATAATTATGCTATTATTCTTGATATAAATAAAACCAATTAAGTAATTGATACCATGGTGCCGGCGGCGAGACTCGAACTCGCACAGCAATCAGCTACTACCCCCTCAAGATAGCGTGTCTACCAATTCCACCACGTCGGCTATGAATAAATAATGAAATTAATTGTACCATATAAACAAGATTATCTAATATAAATTAGATCTTATTGTTTTTTATCCAACTTTTTTTCAACAAACTCTTTATCTACATTATTATCAACATGATCAAAATTAGGAACTGAAGTATCTATTTCATGACCATCACTATACATAACACTAGATGCTGATGATTTAACAAAAGTCTTATTATTCATATAAGAAATACTAACTGTACTTAGAAAAAAAATAATAGCAAAATACTTAGTAGCTCTGGATAAAAAATTAGCAGATCCAGAAGCGCCAAAAACACTAAGAGAAGAAGCACTTCCACTAAATGCACCAATATCAGAACCTTTACCATCTTGTAACAATACCAATATGATAATAGCAAAGGCTGAAATTATTTGGAAACTTACTATGAGTAAGGACAAAGACATTTTAAATACCCTCAAATCAAGATTTTAGAGAAGATATGGCCAAAAAATCTTCTAGAATTAAAGAAGCTCCACCTACTAAAGCACCATCTATATCTGGCATTGCAAAAAAATCAAATGCATTATTTGGTTTTACACTTCCGCCATATAGTATATTTACATTAGAAATACCATTATCTGATAACATTTTACGAATCATATAATGAATATTTTGCACATAATCAGGATTTGCAGCAATTCCCGATCCTATAGCCCAAATAGGCTCATATGAAATTATGATTTTTGATAATGATGAATGTTTCAGCTGCAAGATAGAATTCACTTGTTTCTCAATTATTTTAAAAGAAATACCTGAATTATATTGATCTAGAGTTTCACCTATGCAAACTACCGGAGTTATATTATTATTTATTGCAGCTTCCATTTTTCTTAAAACATCAAGATCAGTCTCTCCATGAAACATACGCCTTTCAGAATGTCCTACTATAACCCATCTACAACCAAACTCTTTCAACATACTACCAGATACTTCCCCTGTATATGCTCCAGAAGAATGTATGCTTATATCCTGAGCACCCCATGAACAATTACTACCTTGCAAACCTAGAACTGCTTGATATAAATATGGAAAAGGAACACAAATTCCTATTTCACAATAAAGAGAATAATCTATTGACCGCAAACCTTTTAATAATCGCGCATTTTCAAAAAAACTACCAAACATTTTCCAGTTACCTAGAACAAGACGTGCAGATTTTTTATAATCCATAGCAATAGTCAAAACCCAATATATAAAATTATCATAAAATAAACCTGGCAATCTTAGAGCTATATTCTTAAAATTATCTTACCAATATGCTCTCCAGACTCCATCATAGCATGAGCTTTAGAAACTTGATCAAGTGGAAAATAAGCATAAGTAATTGGTACAATAATTCTTTTCTCTAGAAGAGGCCAAACAACTTTTCGCAAAGCACTTGCTATCCTAGACTTAAATAAATTAGATTTAGAACGCAACATGGAGCCACTAATAGTAAGATTTTTTCTTAAAATATCAACACAATACAGATTAGCACGAGAGCCACCAAGCAAAGCTATCATCACCATTCTACCACTATCAGATAAAACTTTTATGTTTCTTTGTAGATAATCACCAGCAACCATATCTAATATTAAATTTACACCTTTCATATCAGTTAAATCTAAGATCTGTTTTACAAAATCTTCGTTTTTATAATTAATACACTTCAAAGCTCCCAAAGATTCCACTGCTTTTACCTTCTTATCACTACCAGCCGTAGCATAAACTAAACAACCCATAGATTTAGCTAACTGTACAGCCATAGTTCCAATACCACTAGAACCTCCATGAACTAAAAAAGATTCACCACTTGATAAGTTCCCTATATTAATAATATTATTCCACACAGTAAAAAGAACCTCAGGAAGACCAGCAGCTTCTTCAAAAGACACATTCTTAGGGATTGGCAAACAATTATGAATATGAGCTATACAATATTCAGCATAGCCACCACCAGTTAATAAAGCACAAACCTTATCGCCTATAGAAAAATCACTATTATCTAAATCACCAGAAACAATTTCTCCAGAAACTTCTAAACCAAGAATATCTGAAGCTCCAGCAGGTGGACTATATAATCCTTTTCTTTGAAAAATATCAGGCCTATTTATACCAGCAGCTATTACTTTAATTAAAACCTCTTGTTTACCAGGATTAGGAATATTTCTACTACCAACACACAAAACATCAATATTACCATAACCATTAACCTCTATAACTTTCATATCAAAAATCCAAAAGCAAAGATAATAAAATAGTAAATAAAATTGATACAATCAAATCAATATAAAAAATAAAAACCAGGTGTTGTCTGTTATTACAGAGAAAAAGATATTATGAAATGATATAAATTGATAATTTAACAACAGTGAAAAATTCGAAATGGCGGAAGCTCAGGGATTCGAACCCTGGGATCCTCTCGGATCTCTGGTTTTCAAGACCAGTGCAATCGACCACTCTGCCAAACTTCCTATTTCTAAGCGTTACATTATATAATATATTCACATAATCATGTTGTAAAATTTGTATTTTAAAAAAAAAATTAAATTTTATAAAAATTATTCTTGGATATAAATAAAAGCAATGATATATTTGTTGTGATTAACAAATATATCATTGCACCTGTGGCGAAATTGGTAGACGCAAGGGACTTAAAATCCCTCGCCTAACGGCATGCCGGTTCGACTCCGGCCAGGTGCACCAAGACTTCTGTGCTATAAATCTTCTTGTACAGCTACTGCTTTAGCTGAAAGCCTAAACCTGCCTTTATCATCAGATTCTATCACCTTAACTTTTATTTTTTGCCCGATGGATAAAACATCACTTATGTTCTGTATCCTATTATTGGATATTTCAGATATATGCAAAAGACCATCTTTTCCAGGAAACAACTGAACAATAGCGCCAAAATCCAAAATGCGTAAAATTTTACCTTCATATATACTACCAACTTCTACATCAGCAGTTAATTCTAATATTTTCTTATAAGCATTTTGCACATTATTATTATCAATACCAGCCACAGAAACAACACCATCTTCAGAAATATCAATCTGAGTTGCTGTTTCTTCTGTTATTGCTCTGATTGTAGCTCCTCCTTTTCCGATAACATCGCGTATTTTATCTGGATTAATTTTGATTGTTATTATCTTTGGTGAATATGATGATAATTCTTCACGAGAAATATTTATAGAATTTTTCATCTTATCAAGAATAGATATTCTCCCTTCTTTAGCTTGTAATAGAGCAATCTCCATTATATCTTTGGTTATTCCCTGAATTTTGATATCCATCTGTAAAGCAGTTATACCATCAGAAGTTCCTGCTACCTTAAAATCCATATCACCAAGATGATCTTCATCCCCTAGAATATCAGTTAAAATAGCAAATTTATCATCTTCAAGTATTAAGCCCATTGCAACACCTGCAACATGTTTACTTATAGGAACACCTGCATCCATCATTGCTAGAGATCCTCCACATACAGATGCCATAGAAGAAGATCCATTAGACTCTGTTATCTCAGAAACCAGTCTCGTCGTATAATTAAAATCTTTAGAGTCAGGCAAAATTGGAGTTAATGCTCTTCTTGCTAAATAACCATGTCCCACTTCTCTTCTTTTTGGAATTCCTATGCGCCCAATTTCTCCTGTCGCAAATGGTGGCATATTATAATGAAAAATAAATTTATCCCTATATTCCCCTAATAAAGAATCTATAATTTGCTCATCATGCTTAGTCCCTAATGTAACTATAACTAATGCTTGAGTTTCACCTCTTGTAAACAAAGCACTTCCATGAGCTCTTGGCAAAACACCAAGCCTAATATCTATGGGTCTTACTGTTCTTGTATTCCTACCATCTATCCTAGGTTCTCCTGACAATATTCTGTTTCTAACAATTTTTGATTCTAAGTTAAAAATAATATCATCAATAGCACTATCCAATGAAACAACATCAGAACTACCTACTCTATCTTTCACAAAATTTTTGATTTCTAGTCTAATTTCTCTAAGAACTAAAGAACGATCTTGTTTTTCTTTAATGTTATAAGCCGATAATAATTTTTCATTAGAAAATTCATTTATGAGATCAACTAAAAACTGATCACATGGTTTTGGCTTCCAATCCCATTCTGGTTTTCCAGCTTCTTTCACTAACTCTATTATATTATCTATAACAATTTGCATCTGCTGATGACCAAAATCAATTGCATCAAGCATTATAGATTCAGTTAATTCTTTAGCTGTAGATTCAACCATCAGAACTGCTTCCGAAGAACCTGCTAAAACAAGATCTAAAGAAGATCTCTCTAGTTGACTCTTAGTAGGATTGATTACAAAATTATTTTCTATAAAACCAACCCTAATTGCACCAATAGGACCATCAAATGGAATTCCAGATAAAGCCAACGCAGCAGAAGCGCCTATTATAGAAATAATATCAGGATCAATTTCTGGGTCAACAGATAAAACATGAATAATTATTTGAACTTCATTATGAAATTGTTTAGGAAATAATGGCCTTAAAGGTCTATCAATTAAACGTGCTGTCAATATCTCTTTCTCAGATGATTTCCCTTCTCTTTTAAAAAAACCTCCAGGTATTTTACCTACAGCATATGTTTTCTCAATATAGTCTACAGTCAGTGGAAAAAATTTTTGTCCTTCTTTAACTTCTTGACTACCTACAACTGTAGCTAAAATAACTGTGTCACCCATAGATGCAAGAACTGCTCCAGAAGCTTGTCTTGCTATTTCTCCAGTTTCTAAGACCACATCATTCAAACCATATTTAAATGACTTAATTACTTTGTTAAACACAAATATTCCTTAAAAAAAAACCGCGGTCAGTACGATCAAAATAAATCGCTCTAACCACGGTACTATGCGTCATATATAATAAAATTACTTACGTAAATTTAATCTATCTATTAAAATCTTATAAGAATTAGGATTTCTACTTTTCAAATAATCTAAAAGTTTGCGGCGTCTACTAACCATTTTTAGTAAACCTCTACGAGAATGGTGATCCTTTAAATGTTTTTTAAAATGACCAGTAAGGTCATTAATTCTAGCTGTTAACAGCGCAACTTGAACCTCTGGAGAACCAGTGTCTCTATCAGAACGACAAAATGCAGAAACTATTTCGTTTTTATTTATATCGGCAACAGCCATAATCAAAATCCTCTAAAACATGCTTCAGAACTGAGGAGTTCTAAAGTGAAATAAAAATACTACTCAAATATTAATAATAAGATTATATACAATTTATAAAGTATTACAAATATAACTAATAAATACAATGAAGATATTTTAGTTTTTATGACGATTTTTTCTAATACTATAAGCTCTATAATATCTATGCATAGATATTATCCACCCAGATAACCCATATATAATAAATACACAAAAAAGTATTAAAGGGGGGTTACTAGAAACAAACACGAATATTCCTACCATCAACAGAATTACCCAAAAAGGAACGCTTTTTCTTAATGAAAAATTTTTTCCACTATAGAATGGGATATTAGTGACCATTAGAATACCAGAGTACATCGTCAATATAAAAGCGGCTACAATAACATACGAATCATTAATAAATACTTCATTATCAACAGACAACCAAATAAATCCAGAGACTAAAGCAGCAGCAGCAGGTGTAGGTAATCCTTGAAAAAACACTTTATCAATATTATTTATATTGGTATTGAATCTAGCCAACCTTAAAGCAGCACCTACAACATAAACAAAAGCAGCAATCCATCCCCAACGACCAATTTCATGCAAAATCCATTCATAAATAACTAAGGCTGGTGCTACACCAAAGGATACCATATCTGACAATGAGTCGTAATGTTCTCCAAAAGAAGATTGAGTATTTGTAAAACGAGCTATTCTACCATCTACCCCATCGAGTATCATTGCAACAAAAATAGCAATAGCAGAAATCTCAAAATTATTATTCATTGATTGAACAATTGCATAAAATCCTGCAAATAATGATGCCGTAGTAAATATATTAGGCAATAGATATATACTACGATGACAATTCTCGAGATCACCCATAGTTCATCTAACCAAAAATAAAAATATAAGCATAAAAAAACGGTATACCTTTTACAGTATACCGTTATAAATAAATATACAAAAATCTTAATTCTTAGATTTATCTACCAACTTATTAGCGGTAATCCAAGGCATCATTGATCTTAATTGCCCACCAACTTTCTCTATTAAAGAATCAGCATTAATACGACGACGAGAAGTTAATGTAGGGGCACCAGCAACATGCTCTAAAATAAAATTCTTTGCATACTCACCAGTTTGTATATCTGTCAAGCATTGACGCATAGCTTTACGTGTTTCATCAGTAACAACTCTAGGACCTGTTACATATTCACCAAATTCTGCATTATTAGAAACAGAATAGTTCATGTTTGCTATACCGCCTTCATAAATTAAATCAACTATTAATTTAAGTTCATGTAAGCATTCAAAATATGCCATTTCTGGAGCATATCCAGCCTCAACTAGAGTATCAAAACCTGCTTTAATAAGCTCGACTGTACCACCACACAAGACAGCTTGTTCTCCAAATAAATCTGTTTCTGTCTCTTCACGGAAAGAGGTTTCAATGATACCAGCACGACCACCACCATTTGCACATGCATATGACAAAGCAATATCACGAGCAAAACCAGATTTATCTTGATATACAGCAACTAGATGAGGAACACCACCACCATTTCTGTAGGTACCTCTTACTGTATGACCAGGAGCTTTAGGAGCTACCATAATAACATCAATATCATTACGTGGAACTACCTGACCATAATGCACATTAAACCCATGGGCAAAAGCCAAAACAGCACCAGATTTTATATTTTTTTGAACTTCATTATTATAGACATTGGCAATATTTTCATCTGGCAATAACATCATTACCACATCAGCAGCTTTTACAGCTTCAGCAACTTCTTTAACTTGTAAACCTGCGTTTACAGCCTTGTTCCAAGAAGCTCCATTTTTGCGCAAACCAACCACAACTTTAACACCTGATTCATGCAAATTTAAAGCATGTGCATGACCTTGAGATCCATAACCAATTATTGCAACAGTTTTACCTTTAATCAAAGATAAATCACAATCCTTATCATAAAAAACTTTCATCAAAAAGCTCCATTAATTTTAAATTTATATAACTACATAAAACAAAATACAAAACAACACTTTTAAATTTTAATAGGATCAAATCTTAAGTATCCTTTCTCCTCTACCTATACCAGAAATACCAGTACGAACAGTCTCTAAAATAGAGCTACGATCTAACCCATCTATAAAAGCCTGTATTTTACATTGTGTTCCAGTTAGTTCAATTGTATATGATTTATATGTAACATCAACAATATGACCACGAAAAATATCAGTCATACGTTTTATTTCATCCCTCTCTTTACCTATAGCCCTTACCTTAATTAGTAAAAGCTCCCTTTCAATATGAGCTCCATCATTTGAATCAACAACTTTTACAACATCTATTAATCTATTAAGATGCTTAGTAATTTGTTCTATTACCTCATCAGAACCAATAGTAACCACTGTAAGCCTAGACAAAGTTGAATCCTCTGTAGGAGCAACTGTCAATGACTCAATATTATAACCACGAGCAGAAAATAAACCAACCACTCTAGACAAGGCACCTGGCTCATTTTCCATTAACACAGAAATCACATGTTTCATAATGACAATCCTATAAGTCCTCAGAACCAAGCAACATTTCAGTCAAACCACGACCTGCTTTTACCATTGGCCATACATTTTCTGTACGATCTGTAATGAAATCCATAAAAACTAATCTTTTCTTATATTTAGAAAAACTCTCTTTCAAAGCAGGTTCAACATCAGATGGCTTTTCTATACGAATACCTACATGACCATAAGATTCTACTAATTTCACAAAATCAGGCAAAGACTCCATATATGACTGAGAATATCTTGAACCATAATCAATTTGTTGCCATTGACGTACCATCCCAAGAAAACGATTATTTAAACATATAATCTTTGGTGTTAGATTGTACTGAAAACATGTAGATAATTCTTGAATATTCATTTGTATTGAAGCTTCACCTGTAATAACAGCTATATCGGCGTCTGGATTTGCTTTTTGCACTCCCATTGCATACGGTAAACCAACACCCATAGTTCCAAGGCCACCAGAATTAATCCATCTTCTTGGTTGTTTGAAACCATAATACTGAGCAGTCCACATCTGATGTTGACCAACATCAGATGTTATATAAGCATCACCATTGGTAACTTTCCATAAAGTTTCAATAACATATTGTGGTTTTATAACCTCATCAGAATTTAAATATTTTTTGCAATTCTTCTCTTTCCATATAGCAATTTGATCCCACCATTTTTTTAGTGACGACTGTTTCAAACCACCTAATTTTAATTGTTCAATATGGTCAATCAAATCAATCAATATATCTTTTACATCCCCAACAATTGGAACATCAACCCTCACCCTTTTGGAGATAGAAGATGGATCGATATCTATATGTATTATTTTTCTAGCATTTTGAGAAAAATGTTTTACATTTCCAATAACACGATCATCAAAACGAGTGCCAATTGCTAGCATAACATCACAATGTTGCATAGCAAAGTTAGCCTCATAAGTTCCATGCATTCCTGGCATACCAAGATACTGTGAATCATCAAACGAAACAGAACCCAACCCCATTAATGTATTTACACAAGGAGCTCCTGTTATCTTTAATAAAGATCTTAAATTATCTGACGCATTAGATAAAACCACACCTCCACCAGTATAAATAATCGGACGCTCAGCAGTTAGTAGCATTTGAGCCGCTTTCTTTATCTGCCCTTGATGCCCTTTTACAACAGGCGAATAAGACCTCATAACAACTTCATTCTTAGCAGGCACATATTTATGCTTGGCAGCAGAAACATTTTTTGGTATATCTATCAATACAGGCCCAGGACGACCAGTCTGTGCTATATAAAAAGCCTTCCTAACAGTTTCTGCCAAATTCTTTACATCTCTAACCAAAAAATTATGCTTAACACATGGACGAGTAATACCTATGGTATCACATTCTTGAAAAGCATCTTCTCCAATAGCCTCAGTAGAAACTTGCCCACTTATGATAACCATAGGGATAGAATCCATATAAGCATTAGCTATACCAGTAACAGCATTAGTTGCACCTGGGCCGCTAGTCACTAGACAAACACCTATTTTCTTTGAAGACCTGGAGTATGCATCAGCTGCATGAACTGCTGCTTGTTCGTGCCTAACCAGAATATGTTCAAATTTATCCTGTTTAAAAATTGCATCATATATATACAGAACTGCACCACCTGGATATCCAAAAACATGTTCTACGCCTTGTTCAGCCAAGCAATGTACAAGTATATCTGCACCATTCATTTCCATTATTTATTTCCTTTCAATACAAGCTCTTTTTCCTCATGATTGTCATAACTATATAATAACAGAACTAATATAATTTTAAATAACTATGGTAAATGCTTAGAAACTCATAGAGTTATTCCACAAAATCACAGTAATAAAGTCTATCTTTGTTCATCATGAGCACAGAACAAACGTCTATAAAAGACGAATAAGATCGAAACGAAAGCCCTGGTAATCCGCACTTTTGATGCGACCAAAAGCAGCTATTGTTACCCCATATAAATGATATACCGATAAATATAATATTAAGAACACTGAATCAAGCATGTACAAATCAGTGTCATATGAGAACCAACGCTTTGCTACGTTCAAATGATAATTATAAACTACTTTAACAACTCAATGAAGATAGATTAACAAAAAAATAAATAAAATTATATTTTGTGTCTGAAAACCAAACAATCTTCCCTTGATTCAGAAGAAATATAGGTATAGCCACCATATGTATTTTTTTTTAATTCATCTAAATTTACAACCCTATTACTTATAATATATCTAGCTACTAAACCACGTGCCCGTTTCGCCTTCACTCCAACTACTCTCCAATGATCACCTACAAAATCTTGAAAAATACAATTAACTACTTTCGTATTCAAAATACTAGAATCTATAACCTTAAAATACTCATTTGAAGATAAGTTTAAGACAATATTAGAATTGTTTTTTTGTTGATATCTATTGATATACGAAGCAATTTCGTTTTTCCAAAATTCATATAAATCTCTACCACAACTTAATCTAAGTTTAACTCCCATATCTAACCTATAAGGCTTCATTAAATCTAATGGTCTAAGCAACCCATATAAACCACTCAGAATGATAAAATGATCTTGTGCCCAATATAGATCATCAAGCTCCAAAGAATATGGATCTAAAAATTTATAAACATCACCGCTAAAAGAAAAAAAAGCACTTGCCATGCAATTATTGCTATTTTCCCAATTCAAATAACGATCGAAATTTAGTTCAGAAAGTTTTTGACTAATCTTCATCAGGCTAGATAATTCATCTACACTTTTTCTTTTAAGTTCATTTACTAATACAGAAACTCTTTCTGTAAAAATAGGTTCTACATCAAAAGAATATTTGCTATTATTTTGATCAATTTTTTTAGATGGAGAAAGTAAAAATAACACTTCAAAATCCCAGATAGTTCAAAACAGTTAAAATATGTACGCATACAAATATAACAAAGCAAAAACAATACAAACAAATACAATAAAATTACATGTATAATTATAATTGTAGGAGAGATGACAGAGAGGCCTAATGTACCTGACTCGAAATCAGGAGTATAGAATTAACTGTACCGTGGGTTCGAATCCCACTCTCTCCGCCATCATAAAGATATCTATGGCCTTAAAATACTATCACCATCCATGTAGCAACGAAGAGCTTCTGGTATAATTAAACTACCATCTTTCTGTTGGTAATTCTCCAAAATGGCTACTAAAGTTCTACCCACTGCAAGAGCTGATCCATTTATTGTATGTACATACTGAAGCATACCTTGATCATTGCGAAAACGAGCTTTCATTCTCCTTGCTTGAAAATCTTCACAATTAGAAACAGAAGATATTTCACGCCAATTTTTCTGAGATGGTAACCAAACCTCTAAATCATAAGTTTTAGCTGAACAAAAACCCATATCACCAGAGCATAATAAAACCACCCTATAAGGTAATTCTAATAACTGCAATACTCTTTCTGCATCAGATAAAACAGAATCCAAAGCATCATACGAAGTATTAGGATGAACAATTTGAACTAATTCAACCTTATCAAATTGGTGTTGTCTAATCATCCCTTTAATATCACGACCACCACTTCCTGCTTCAGAACGAAAACATGGAGTATGAGAGGTTAATTTTATAGGTAATTCATTCATATCCAATATAGTATTAGATACCCTACCAACTAAAGTAATTTCAGAAGTAGAAATTAAATACTGCTCATCAACACTATTATTGCCATAATTCAAGGAACCCTTATTAATCGCAAACATTTCTTCTTTGAACTTAGGCAACTGACCAGTACCAAACAAAGCAGAAGCATTCACTATATAAGGGGTATAACACTCAACATAACCATGAGTAATATGTAAATCTAACATAAACTGCGTCAAAGCTCTATGCAAACGAGCTAAACCACCAGTCATAAACAAAAATCTAGAACCAGACATTTTTGCTGCAGTAGAAAAATCAAGACCAAGAGGCTCACCTATTGCCACATGATCTTTATAATCAAATTTTTCATCAATAGGCCTTTTATCAGACTTCCATTGACGAATCTCAATATTATCTTGCTCATCAGAGCCAGTAGGAACACTACTATGAGGAACATTCGGAATAGAAAATAATATTTTATTAATTTCTTCCTGGTAATAAGCAAGTTTTTGTTCTAGATCTTTTAAGTCTTCAGGTATAGATTGGGATTCCAGAATTAAATCACTTGCATCTAATCCTTGTGATTTTAAAAAACCTATCTTCTTTGCCAAAGAATTACGCTTTGCTTGCATCTCCTCAGTCTGTTTCTGCAATTTTTTACGACTAGATTCTAATTCTTCATAATAAGAAATGTTTAATTCATAACCACGAGCAGATAATCTATCCATCAATTTCCGCGGTTCTTTACGTATAATATTTATATCTAACATAATTTTAAAAGTTAAAAAATAATAAAAACTACCTTTTATTTTCCTTTTTCTGTTTATAATCCAAGTCTCTCAAAAATTCTAATTTTTGTTTTATTTTAATTTCTAAACCAAAATCAGTAGGCTTATAAAAAATAGCATTTAAACCTTCTGGAAAATAATCTTGTAGTGCAGAATATGCTTCTGGCTCATCATGAGAATATCTATATAATTTTCCATAATCTAATTTCTTATCAAGACTACTTGAAGCATTGCGTAAATGAATAGGAACAGGTTGACTGCCATGAAATTTTGAAAATTTACTGACATCCTTATATGCTTTATAAACAGCATTCGATTTAGGAGCACAAGACATGTAAATAACTGCAGTTGCTAATGCTAATTCTCCTTCTGGAGAACCTAAACGCTCATAAGTATTAGCACAATCAACAACTAGACTTATAGCCCTTGGATCAGCTAATCCTATATCTTCAGTTGCAATTCTTAAAAGCCTCCTAATTAAATAATAATGATCAACTCCTCCATCAATCATACAAAAAAACCAATATAAAGCAGCATCAGGATTAGACCCTCTTATAGATTTATGCAAAGCACTTATTTGATCATAAAAAATGTCACCAGATTTATCAAACAATCTAAGATCTCTAGAAATTATTTCCTCAAACCAATCATGTGTCACATCAAATATTCCTAAAGACACAGCAGAATCAAACAAAGTTTCTACTAAGCTAATTAATCTCCTAGCATCTCCATCAGCAAATACTATTAATTTTTCAATAACCTCCATCTCAAATTTAATAGTATTCTTCACTAATTTTTTATTTAAAAAAAATAATGTCCTCGATAGTATTTTTTTCAGGTCTTCATATGTTAAAGCATTCAAAATATGAACCTTAATCCTTGATAATAATGCAGAATTCAACTCAAATGATGGATTTTCTGTTGTTGCGCCTATGAAACAAAACACTCCTTTTTCTATATATGGTAAAAAAATATCTTGTTGAGATTTATTAAAACGATGTACTTCATCAACAAATATAATAGTGTTAATTCCAATATCTCTTGATTCTTTAGCATTATCAATGGCATTACGTATTTCTTTAACTCCACTCAAAACAGCAGATATTGATACAAAATTATATCCAGATAATCTTGCTATTAAATTAGCTAATGTAGTCTTTCCTACCCCAGGAGGTCCCCACAATACCATAGAATAAAGTTTTTTAGTTTCTAAAGATAATCTTAAAGGCTTATCTTTATTTATTAAATGACCTTGTCCTATAAAATCATCTAAACTAGTAGGTCGCATAATTTCTGAAAGAGGAGTATGACTATTATTTTTAAAACTATTATCAAAATACATTCTTTTACTCCAATATAAGAAACAAAAAACTTTTCTATATTTACATATCTTTAAAAATTAAAATCATTATACAATCAAAGATCTTAAAGAAACTCTTGATGAATTATTCACTTAACTTGTCTTTAATAACATTATTTTTTATTAAAATAAACAAGATAAAAACTTATATTTTTTGATTTATATTTTGATAAAATGAAAACAAGAGCATATATAATTTCACTCATCCTTAACATCTGTAGAAATTAGTATATCTCTGTTTCCATTCGAATGCATTTTAGAAACCATACCAGCTTTTTCCATTTGTTCTAATAGTCTTGCTGCACGATTATACCCAATTCTTAAATGACGTTGCACCAAAGATATAGAAGCTCTTTTATGTTTTATAATAATATCACAAGCACTATCATACATTGGGTCTGATTCATTATCTTCTATACCAGTTATACTACTTATAGAATCAGAATTATTCTCGTAAGACTCACCGTCAAGGATTCCTTCAACATAATTAGCTTCTCCTTGTGATTTAAAATATTCAACTACCCTATGAACTTCATTATCACTAACAAAAGCACCATGCACTCTGACTGGAAAACCCACCCCAGGAGGTAGATATAACATATCTCCTTGACCAAGTAAGTTTTCTGCTCCAGACTGATCTAAAATAGTACGTGAATCTATTTTTGAAGAAACCTGAAAAGCTATGCGTGTAGGAATATTTGCCTTAATTAATCCTGTAATAACATCAACGCTAGGTCTTTGTGTAGCAAGAATCAAGTGTATACCTGCAGCTCTAGCTTTTTGTGCCAAACGAGCTATTAATTCTTCTATTTTTTTTCCTACAACCATCATTAAATCAGCTAGTTCATCAATAACAACAACTATCGATGGCATAATCTGCAAAAATTCTGGATTATCAGCACTGATAGAAAATGGATTTTTTATACCATTTCCATTATTAAAGGAAGCTATGATTTTTTCATTATAACCATATAAATTACGAACTCCTAATTTACTCATCAATCGATATCTTCTTTCCATTTCTCCTACACACCATCTTAAAGCATTAGATGCCTTTTTCATATCTGTAACAACATTAGTCAATAAGTGAGGTATTCCTTCATACACACTCATCTCTAACATTTTAGGATCTATTAAAATTAATCTAGTTTTAGATGCATCAGATTTATATAACAAAGATATTATCATAGCATTTATACCAACTGACTTTCCTGATCCTGTCGTACCTGCAACTAACAAATGAGGCATCTTTGCCAAATCTGCTATAACGGGATTTCCAGCAATATCTTTACCAAGAGCCATGGTTAATACAGAATTACTATTTTGATATAAAGAAGATTCTAAAATTTCATGTAAACTAACAGATTGACGTTTTGGATTAGGTAATTCTAACCCCATCAAATTTTTTCCTGGTATTGTTTCTACAACCCTAATACTTGCCACACTAAGAGCACGAGCTAAATCACGCGACAAATTAACAATCTGACTTCCTTTTACGCCTGTATTAGGCTCAATCTCATACCTTGTCACAACCGGACCAGCCTTTGCATGAACTACCTTTACAGACACTCCAAAATCAGAAAGTTTTTTTTCTATTAATTCAGAAGTAAATTCTATTATCTCATCTGTGACATAACATGGGCTATTATCTGGTATATCTAATAAATTAAGATCTGGATACTTATTTTCATAAGAGCTGTTGTTCTTATAATCTTTTATAAAGTTTTCAGACTCTAGAACATTATTATCATTTACTTTTTCTCTAGAATCTTCTTCAACATATGCAATTGAATTACTATTAGCACTTAAAATGCTTTCTTTATCTCTAATAATTTCATCTTCTATAACTTCAGTTGGCCCATTAATTGAAAATTTATCTTTCTTACCAGGCTTTTTTATTTTTATATTTTTTATAAGTTTTAATAACCAATAAGAAATGTGAATAAATCTATGTTTAATATAACAAATTAAACTAAAAAATTTTGCTCCTAAGGAACAAAAAAAAAGAAACCAAGAAAAAGAAAAAAATAAGCTAAATCCTATTGATAACAAAGCAAAAAAAAATAATTTTGTAGATATTAGGCCGAATGAAAAATAAATATAATTTGTTATTAATTTACCTAATAAACAACCAGAAATACAGATATCAACAAATGTTATAGGCATATATGAACAAAAAAATGCTACATACAATGACTCAATACCCAAAGACCCTGCCAAAATAAAAATAAAACCAATAATTGTTTTTAAAGAATCTTTTTTTAATAAAAATTTTCTTTTTTCAACATTAGCTAAGTTAGAATATATTAATCTATATAAATTAATTATAAAATAAGATAATAAGAATACGAACCAATAAGAAGAAAAACCAAAAAACTTTAATAAAAAACTGGAAAAATAAAATCCTACGATGCCACCTTGATTCTTCAAAGCAAAATAAAGACTATCTGAGAGCAAATTATGATCCTCAGAACTCCAAGTAAACAAGCTTATTGATAACCAAATAGTTATAATAATCAAAGAAACAAAACAAACTTCATATATAGTGGTGGAAAATTTTATCAAAGAAATTTTTTTTCTAAAGCTATCTAGCACTTGCGAAAGTATATTAAATATTTTATATCGTCGAAACATATGTAAAATTATGATTTATATAATTATTGAAACTTAAAAAGGTAATAAAATGTCTACAACTACTAAAAGCACCAAAGTCTTAATAATTGGCTCTGGACCTGCTGGATATACAGCAGCTCTATATGCAGCAAGAGCTAATTTAGACCCAATAATTATTACAGGCTTAAATAAAGGCGGTCAATTAATGAACACATTAGAAATAGAAAACTGGCCAACGATAGAAAGAATAGATGGACCAGGACTTATGGATCTATTTTTAAAACATGTCAATAAATTTAATGTTAAAGTAATTTCCGACATTATGATAGATGTAGATTTTTCAAAAAGACCTTTTATAGTAAAAACTGATAGTGGATGTAATTATGTTTGTCAAACAATCATTATAGCGACAGGAGCTTCTGCAAAAAAACTTAATATTGAATCAGAAGAAAAATATAGTGGTTTAGGTGTATCATACTGCGCAACTTGTGACGGCCCTTTTTATAAAAATAAAAATGTGCTGGTAATAGGAGGAGGAAATACAGCAATAGAAGATGCTTTATATTTATCTAAAATATGCAATAAAGTAACCTTAATACACCGTCATGACAAATTCAAGGCTGAGCCTATAATTCTTGAAAAGCTTATACAAAAATCTCAAGAAGGCATAATAAACGTAAAAACATTTTGTAATATTACTGAAATAATTGGAGACAAATATGGTGTAACAGGAGCTAAAATAATAAATTCAAAATCAAATAAAGAAGAAAAATTAATACTAGATGGAATATTTATAGCAATAGGACATGATCCAAATACTTCAGTTTTTAAAAATAAAATTGATATGCTTAACGGATACTTAGTAACTAAAAAAGGATCTGGCAATTTTCAAACAATGACTTCAATACCAGGGGTTTTTGCTGCAGGAGATGTACAGGACAGCATATATAGGCAAGCAATAACTAGCGCAGGAACAGGTTGCATGGCAGCTTTAGATGCACAAAAATGGCTAGAAAATAATGGCTAGAATAAAATTATTAAAAATAGAAGATTTTAAAAAAAAATATCTAACAGAAACTAAAAACTCAAATAAACATGATCTAAAAAAAATCAAAAACAATAATAAATTTAGCTATATTAATAATGATATTAATATAGCTAGTTATGATATAATCGGATGCGATATTTCTGATGAGTTAGAAATGTCTCATTTGTTATCTGACGATGGAAAATCTTTTATTAGAAATAATTCAGACCCTAATATTGCGAAAAACTTGAAAAATGGTAAGTGGCCTATAAAAGCAATATTAGACTTACACGGTCTAAAGGTAGATAGCGCAAGAGAAATTTTAAATAACTTTATAAAGGAATGCTATCAAAAAAACATGAGATGTGTAAAAATCATTCATGGAAAAGGCTATGGCTCTAATAGTAATATAGGACCAATTTTAAAACAAAAAGTGCCATCATGGCTAGTTCAAATAGAAAAAGTTCAAGCATTTTCAGAAGCTTCTAAACATGAAGGTGGTACCGGAGCCGTAGTAATATTAATACAACAAAAAACAAGATCTTAAATGAAATTTATCTATTTATCTATTGCGATTATTACTGAATTAATGGCAACAATAGCACTAAAAAACTCTATTGGATTTACTAAGCTTTGGCCTTCTTTATTCACATGTACATTCTATTTTATATCAACTTACTTTTTGTCGCTAACTCTTGAGGAGATCCCAGTAGGAGTGGCTTATGCAATATGGTGTGGGGTTGGAATAGTTCTTGTTTCAATATTAGGAGCTTTCTTTTTCAAACAAAAACTCGATGCCCCTGCTATCATCGGAATATTGATGATAGTACTAGGGGTAGTTATAATGAACTTATTTTCTAAGGTTAGCGTATAGTATTTATCTCTTATAAATACTATATAACTATGTTACCTTTCACCAAACTAAATATAGCAATAAAAGCACCTATCATTGCTATAGCAAATATCACAAGTTCACTAGTAGAAAAAATTTTATTTGTTTTTTGCTCTCTCTTAGTTAAAATAAAAAAGATTGTACCAGGACCATATAGGACTGCAGATAAAAGAAGATACTTAAGACCTCCTGCATAAATCAACCAAGTTGTGAATATAGTAGCTAAAGCACCGCAAATAAAATCAAATCTTCTTTGTTTATAATCTTTTGAGAGATAAGTTTCACCTGTAAAAGCTAGTTTAAATCCATAAGCTGCAACCAAAAGATAGGGAATAAGATTCATAGAACTAGTTAGCTCCCTTGCTAAAACAAAAGCTTCCTGTGCTAGAACAGTAATAATAAGAAAAACCTGTATAGTTATGTTAGTCATCCATAATGCAGCAGATGGAACTTTATTTTTATTCTCTATCATTAAAAACTTTGGCATTGTGCCAGATGCAGCTGCAGTATACAAAACTTCTGCTGCTAACAAAGACCAAGAAAGATAGGCGCCTAATACAGCTATTAATAAGCCAAAACCTATTAAAACAGCTCCCCAATCACCAACAACTGCTTGTAATACACCGGACATAGATGGGTTTCTTAATCCTGCTAACTCATCACGATCCATAACACCATATGAAAGCATAGTAATTAAAATTAATATAATTAAAACACTTATAAATCCAACTAATGTTGCTACTCCAACATCTTTTCTATTTTTTGCATAACGAGAATAAACACTTGCACCTTCTATCCCTAAGAATACAAACACAGTTACAAGCATTGTTCCTCTAATCTGTTCAAAAATACTAGACCAACTAAATTCTCCTCCACCCCAAAAATTCCTCATAAAAATTTCTGGCTTAAATCCAATTGCAACTAATATTAAAAACATAATTATTGGAATGATTTTAGAAATTGTAACTATGTTATTAAGATAATCTGCTTCTTTAATTCCTCTCAAAATTAAAAAATGAAAAGCCCATAATATTACTGATGATAATAATACTGCATATATCGTAGTTCCATCATCTAACACAGGAAAAACAGCACCCATCGTAGAATTTATAATAATAAGATAGGTTACATTACCCAGACAAGTTCCAGCCCAATATCCCCAGGCGGAAGAGAAACCTAAATAATCTCCAAAACCAGCTTGTGCATAAGAGTGAACTCCAGAATCTAAATTTGGTTTCCTACAAGACAAACTCTGAAAAACAAAAGCCAACATTAACATACCAAAGCCAGAAATAGACCAAGCAATCAAAGCTCCAAATGGCCCAGTTACTTGACCAAAATGTTGGGGTAGAGAGAAAATACCTGCACCAATCATAGAACCTATAACCATAGCAGTCAGTGTCATAACAGAAAGCTTCTGAGTACTGGACTCACTCATATAAATACACTCCCATTAAAATTTTGCCTATTACAAAATCTTATTCTAAATAATATTCAAGGAAAAATATCATAAAAACTTTAATTAATATCTGTAAAAGTTATTATGACAGATTAAATTATTTCAAATATTGAAAGATACCATTATATAGTCTTTAATCAAGAAGTATATTATAATGATATTAAAGTTTTACTATAATTCATTGCATTTAAAAAATCGATTATAAATCAATTCAAATATATATGTAAAATAACTACATTTTTGGCAAATAAATTACCTTTTTATGTTTAATCCTTCTATAGAACAAGTTCGATTTTTTTTTATTGACGCCTGGAAAAAATTCAACAATCCTAAAACTCAATTACTATTATCTCCTATAGAATTATTAGCAATAGAATTGATAAAAGAACATCCTGAATATCACAAGGTTTTAGAAGACAAAAATGCTGTAAAAAAAGATTATAATTTTAGAGAATTAAATCATAATCCATTTCTACATTTATCTATGCATCTTGCTGTATCTGAACAAATAATTATAGACCAACCTTTTGGTATAAAAAAAGCATATATAAACTTATCTGAAAAAACTGATAAACATAAAGCAGCTCATGAATTAATAAAATGTCTAGAAACTGTAATGTACGAAAGCAATATAAAAAGACACCAAATTAACCAAACAAGATACATAGAACTCATAAAAACAATCTCATCAATCTAATAAATCATTATTAGCTAACTAAAGAACTCCTTAACTCTATCTGTCCATGATTTACTATTTGGTGAATGACGACCACCAGTATCTTTAAGAGACATTTCAAAATTTCTTAATATTTTTTTCTGCTCCTCGTTAAGTTTAACTGGTATTTCTACTATCACATGACAATACAAATCACCAGTATGACTAGATCTCATGCTCTTTATACCCTTTCCTTTTAACCTAAATATCTTGCCAGATTGAGTTCCCTCTGGAATAGAAATTTCAGCCTTACCATTTAGAGTAGGAACTTGTACAGACCCACCTAAGGCAGCAGTAGTAAAAGGTATTGTTAATTCACAATGCAAATTATCAGAATCTCTTTGGAAAATCTTATGTTTCTTAATATGTATTTCTACATATAAATCACCTGGTTGACCACCATGCAAACCAGGCTCTCCATTCCCAGATAAACGTATCCTCATTCCATTATCAACGCCAATAGGAATATTAACCTGCAAAGTTTTTTTACTACTAGTCTTACCTATACCATTACATACAGGACATGGGTCACTTATTTCTTCGCCAACTCCACGACAAACATGACATGTCTGTTGAACACTAAAGAAACCCTGTTGCATTCTTACAGAACCTTTTCCTCCACATAAAGAACATTTCTTTGGAGAATTTCCAGATTTAGATCTTTTACCATTACATCCTTTACATGTATCCCAACCAGGAACATGAATATCAACATTACAACCACTAGCAGCTTGTTCGAGAGTAATTTCTAAATCATATTTTAAATCGGATCCTCTAAAACGATTGCTGTCATCTCTTTTACCTGAGGAACCAAAAATTTCACCAAAAATATCGCCAAAAGCATCTGCAAATCCACCCTCCATGCCTTGCCCAGCAGAAAATCCATTTTGACCAAACCCGGAATGCCCGAAGCGATCATAAGCAGATCTTTTTTCTGAATTTCCAAGTATTTCATAAGCCTCATTTATTTCTTTAAACTTATCTTCAGCTTCTTTATTATTAGGATTGCGATCAGGATGATATTTCATAGCTAACTTACGATAAGCTTTTTTTATTTCATCTTCAGATGCATCTTTCTTTAAACCCAATACTTCATAAAAATCACGTTTTGTCATATCCAACACACAATTTAACTTTGTTAAAAAGAAATTTTCTAGTACCATGAAAAAAGCCCGAGAAAACTCGGACTTTTAATTTAAAAAAAGAAAATTAATCTTTCTTAACCTCTTTAAATTCAGCATCAACAATATCTTTATCAGAAGTTGATTCGCCAGCCGTTTCGTTAACTTCATTATGATTTTCTGATTTATTATCAGAATAAATCTTTTCACCTAACTTCTGAGCAGCAATTGAAAGAGCTGTTATTTTAGAATCTATCTCTGACTTATCTGATCCTTTTACTGCATTTTCAAGATCCTTAATAGCATTTTCTATATTTTCTTTATCAGATGCTTCTAGTTTTTCTCCATTCTCAGAAATAGATTTACGTGTAATATGGATCAAACTATCAGCCTGATTTCTAGACAATGCTAATTCTGCAATACGATGATCTTCTTCTGCATTTGCTTCAGCATCCTTGATCATCTTTTGGATTTCTTGTTCAGTTAATCCTGAATTAGCCTTAATAGTAATCTTCTTCTCTTTACCTGTTCCTTTATCCTTTGCAGAAACATGCAAAATACCATTTGCATCAATATCAAATGTTACTTCTATTTGTGGAGTACCACGAGCTGCAGCAGGGATACCTTCCAAATTAAACTCACCAAGAACTTTATTAGCTGAAGCTAATTCTCTTTCTCCCTGACATACCTTTATTGTTACAGAAGGCTGATTATCTTCCGCTGTAGAAAATACTTGAGAATACCTTGTAGGTATGGTCGTATTTTTCTGAATCATCTTTGTCATAACTCCACCAAGGGTTTCAATTCCAAGAGATAATGGAGTAACATCTAACAAAAGAACATCTTTTCTTTCACCAGATAAAACAGAGCCTTGTATAGCAGCACCAGCAGCTACAGCTTCATCAGGGTTAATATCTTTCCTTGGTTCCTTACCAAAAAAATCTCTAACTTTCTCCTGAACTTTTGGCATGCGTGTCATACCACCAACTAAAATAACGTCATCTATATCAGAAGCAGAAATACCTGCATCTTTAATAGCTATCTTGCAAGGTTCAATTGTTCTATCTATTAAACCTTCAACCATAGATTCCAGCTTAGCTCTAGAAATTTTTACATTTAGATGCTTAGGTCCAGAAGAATCAGCTGTTATATAAGGTAGGTTAATTTCAGTTTGCTGTGATGAAGAAAGCTCTATTTTTGCTCTTTCTGCAGCTTCTTTTAACCTTTGTAAGGCTAATATATCTTTAGAAAGGTCAAGACCTTGATCTTTCTTAAATTCAGCTATTATATATTCAATAATACACTGATCAAAATCTTCTCCACCTAGAAAAGTATCTCCATTAGTAGACAATACCTCAAACTGTTTTTCCCCATCTACTTCTGCTATCTCTATTATTGAGACATCAAAAGTTCCCCCACCAAGATCATATACTACTATCTTCCTATCACCTTTTTCTGATCTATCCAACCCAAATGCCAAGGCTGCAGCAGTTGGTTCATTAATTATTCTTTTTACATCTAAACCGGCAATTTTTCCAGCATCTTTGGTAGCCTGTCTTTGACTGTCATTAAAATAAGCAGGTACTGTTATAACAGCATCAGTTACTTCTTCACCTAAATAATCTTCAGCTGTTTTCTTCATCTTTCTTAGAATTTCAGCTGACACCTGTGGAGGAGCTATTTTCTTTCCTCGAATCTCTATCCAGGCATCATTATTTTCAGCTTTAACAATAGAGTAAGGCATAAGAGAAATGTCTTTCTGAACAGCCTGTTCATCAAACTTTCTCCCAATCAAACGCTTACTTGCATACACAGTGTTCTTCGAATTTGTAACAGCCTGCCTTTTTGCTGGAGTGCCAACTAAAATCTCCCCATCTTCCATATAGGCAACTATAGATGGAGTAGTACGAGCACCCTCGGCATTTTCTATTATTTTTATTTGATTTCCATCCATAACAGCTACACAGCTATTTGTAGTACCTAAATCGATCCCTATAGTTTTTCCCATAGCGTCTTTACCTTGAATAAATGATACTGATTAATGTTATAAAACAAACTTTCCTGACCTTTAATTTGGGATTAAAAAATATTTTTCAAGATCAATTGTTAGAAAAAACGATTATAATCATATATAATTATTTTCAGAAACAAATCAATCATTTGAAGAAGCTACGACAACCATAGCTGGGCGTAAAACACGATCACTTATAACATAACCTTTCTGTAGAATTTCTATCACCGAGTTAGCTGGATAATCAGACTTCACAGAAGAAATAGCTTGATGTAATGTTGGATCAAATTTATCACCCACAGCAGGACTAATTTCTTGCAACTTATTGCTTTTAAAAACTGAATCTAACTGTTTTAAGGTTAGAGAAACTCCTTCAGTTAAACTATTAATAGTTTGATTTTTTTGTAATAGAGCCGCTTCTAAACTATCCTTAACTGATAGCATACCTTCCGCGAAAGAATCAATAGCAAATTTACGAGTTTTAATTAATTCTTCCTGAGACCTTTTTCTTACATTTTCCATTTCTGCAGAAATTCTCAAAATTTTATCATTCTGACTATCAATAATTGATTCTAATTTTTCTAATTTCTCTTGCAAACTAATATTAAGTTCCTCAGGTGATAAATTCTCAACAGATTCATTGTCCACCTCTGGATCTTGTACAGCATCATTAGAATTAACCTTTATATTCATACCATTACCTCCAATTTAGAAAACATGGATTACATTCTTTTTAGTCGAAAAATCGACAAAACTATACCCAACCATATATATGGGTTTTAATGAAATTTTCTAGACCATTTATCCAATCATCATTATCATTTAAAGCATTTATATAATGAAAATCCTTTCCACCTGAATTCAAAAATAAGTGTCGACACTGTTCATTTATTTCCTCCAGTGTTTCTAGACAATCTGAAATAAACCCAGGGCAAACTACATCTACTCTATCAATACCACTCTTAGCAAGATTTACTAATGTTTCTGATGTATAAGGCTTTATCCATTCTGAATAACCAAATTTACTCTGAAAACTTATGTATATAATGTTTTTGTCAAAATTGAGTTGACTTGATAATAGTTTAAAGGTTTCAATACAATCCTTATAATAAGGATCTCCTTTATCAATAGAATATTGAGGTAATCCATGAAAACTTACTACAAGACTATTTGGAAATCCATGCATATCCCAATAGTTATGGATATTGGTTACTAAGGAATCTATATAAAATTTAGATGAACTAAATCTTTTTATATACCTAAATTCCGGAATATCTCTCTTGTGAATTAAATATCTACCGACATACTCCACTATACTTCCAGTAGTACTAGAAGAATACTGAGGAAATAATGGAAATAACAAAACTTTTTCACAAGATCCATCCATTAAAGAATCTAAAGATTCTTTAATGGATGGATAACCATATCTCATACAGAATTCTATTCTGACATTAATATTCTTTTGTAAAAATATTCTCTCTAATTTCAAAGCCTGCAATTTAGTATACACATATAAAGGAGAACCTTCTGGCATCCATATTTTTTCATAAAGACTTCTTAATTTTCTAGGTCGAGTTCTCAATACTATGGTACGTAATATTATCTGCCAAATAAATCTAGGTAATTCAACAACACGATTATCAGACAAGAAAGATCCAATATATTCCCTAATATCGTCAATACTTGTCGATTTAGGTGTGCCTAAATTAACCAATAATATACCTATTTTACTGTTTGAATTTTTCAAATAACAATTAGGGTCCATTACAGCAGAATTATATTTCTTAGAACTTTGAGTCATAGACAAGCAAAATAATAGACTTAGTTTATAATCGCTCAGGATAATCTAATATTGCTTGCTAAGCAACTATCATCATAACTATCTGTTAATCTTTATTAAATTGCTACTATTTTATATCATAGATATATTAGTTAGAATAATTTGCTATAATGATAAATTATAAGCAATCTAACAATTAAATTTACAAATAAAAACAAAACAAGCATTTTTTTAGTTAAATCAACATTAGTGAATTTCATATGCATTTCCCCACTGTGGCTCTTATTGGGAGGTACCAAGATACTGGCCTCGATACTCCGCTAAAAGCTATTGCTAAAACCTTAAGTGATATAGGCAGAAAAGTATTAATAGAATCTACAACAGCCCATAACACAGGAATTTATGAATATGATATAGCAAGCATAAGCCAAATAGGAAAACAAGCTTCTCTTGCCATCATTACTGGTGGAGACGGCACTGTATTAAGTGCAACAAGACATTTAGCCAAATATAATGTTCCTATTCTAGGCATTAATCATGGAAGATTAGGATTTATAACTTCCTTATCGATGGATGAAACATTTAGAGCAAT
This sequence comes from Candidatus Kinetoplastibacterium crithidii, assembly GCA_027557655.1. Taxonomy (NCBI): domain Bacteria; kingdom Pseudomonadati; phylum Pseudomonadota; class Betaproteobacteria; genus Candidatus Kinetoplastidibacterium; species Candidatus Kinetoplastidibacterium crithidiae. Next base: position 584,636 of record CP064915.1, read on the forward strand.
TATACAAATAATGGAAGGATATTATTTATCTGAAAATAGAATGCTATTAGAAGGAATTGTCTGGCGTGATAATCAACAAATTTACTCAAACTGCGCTTTAAACGACGTAGTCTTAAATAGAGCTGGTATAGGGGGAATGATAGAAATAAAAGTAGAATTAAATAATACTTTTATGTATACACAGAGAGCTGATGGATTGATCGTAGCAACCCCAACAGGCTCCACAGCATATTCTTTAGCTTCTAATGGCCCAATACTACATCCGGAACTTAATGCCATGGTTCTAGTGGCAGTTGCACCTCAAACTCTATCTAATAGACCTATTGTTATTCCTTATAATGGGATATTAAAAATGACGTTAACTGCAGTAGGTAGAACAGACATAGGAGCGAGCGTGCATTTTGATATGCAGACACTATCTGAATTACATCCTGGTGATTATATTACAATACAAAAATCACAACACAATGCAAGGTTTATACATCCAAAAGGTTATAGTTTTTTTTCTACTTTAAGAAGAAAACTTCACTGGAATATTATGCCTATATCATCAGATATTGTAGAATAATAATCATGATACGTAATCTATTTATTCAGAACTTCATAATAATAAAAGAAGCAAAAATTGTTTTTAGCAACGGACTTACAGTATTTTCTGGGGAAACAGGGGCTGGAAAATCTATTATTATAGATGCTTTATCATTTGTATTAGGCCTTAAAGTATCCAATATAGATAATATAATTAGTAAGAATACTACTATTAATACTGAAGTAATAGCTTCTTTTGATATTACAAAGAATTCAAAAGAATGGCTTCAGAAACATGATTTTAGCATCAGCCATGAAATTAATCTAAAAAGAACTCTAGATAAAGAAAACAATAGCAAAGCTTTCATAAACAACACCCCTACTACAATTGCAAATCTAAGAACGATAGGTTCCATGTTGGTCAAAATTTACGGGCAGCATGCTTACCAAGATTTATTAAATACAAATTCTCAAAGGTCACTTCTAGATCTATACGGGCAACTAGACACTCCTTTGATAAAAACAAAAAAATTTTGGAAAACATGGCGCTCTATAAAGAAAGATTTAGATAATGCTATACAACTGGCAGATAACCTTAAAGAAGAATTAAATATTCTAAAACTACAAGCAGAAGAAATTGCAGACATCAATTTTTCAATGGGTGAATGGCAAAAAATTCAACACGAATATAACAAACTATCAAATGCAGAAGATATAATTGACACATGTGATTTCCTTCTTAAGAATTTGGATGGAGAAGAATTTTCTGTATATAAAACTTTAAATACTCTGATTCAAAGACTAAATAATATCTTATTAAAAGACCCTAGTCTAAAAAATATATATGATGAATTAAACTCAGCGCAAATAACAGTAAAAGAAATAATTCATGATTTAAACAATTATATAAGTAGGATTGAAGTTGATTCAAATACAATAAATGAGCTTGAATCAAGAATGACTCTAATTACAGATACAGCTAGACGCATGAAAATACCACCAAGTGAGTTACAACATTTTCATGACACTCTAAAAGATAGAATCAACTTTATACAAAATATTACTAATGTTAATGAAATAAAAATAAAAGAACAAGAAGCTAAAAAGAATTATCTCAAGGCTGCAAATATTCTTTCTGAAGAAAGAAGTAGAAAAGCTAATATACTTAGCAATGAAGTTACTAAAATTATGAAAAAACTATCTATGGAAGATAGTAATTTTAATATCAAAATTACAAAATCTAAAGAACATAACCATGGAATGGATAATATTGATTTTTTAATATCACACCCTGGAACTGAATCTAAGAGCATTTCAAAAATTGCTTCTGGAGGAGAGCTTTCTCGTATATATTTAGCAATATCAGTCGTAACCAATCATAGCAATGTTCCAACAATAATATTCGATGAAGTAGATAGTGGTATAGGGGGAGCTGTAGCTGAAACCATAGGCAAATTATTAAGCAAATTAAGTAATTATAATCAAATTTTATGCGTAACACATTTACCGCAAGTAGCTTCCTACGGTAAAAATCATTTCTTAGTAAGTAAACAGCAAAAAAAACAAGATATTACTTCCGAAATAAAAGAATTATCTTATGATGCTAGGGTAGCAGAAATTGCCAGGATGTTAGGTGGAATAGTAATAACACCAACAACAATACATCATGCAAAAGAAATGCTTATTAACGCAATACATCAAAATATATAAATTAGAGAATACTAGAAATGTTTTATAACACTATTAGAAGCATATTCATCATTTCATTTTTCGTATCCTTAGAAGGATGTTCCTGTATTCATAAAATACCAATCCCTTACAACCAAGACATGAATCAAGGTAACGTTATTAATCTAGAACATCAAAAAATGCTAAAAATAGGAATGACGAAGAAACAAGTCTTATCTATATTAGGAACCCCTATAACAAGAAATATTTATCAACCAGAACAGTGGAATTATATCCAATATCATAAAACAAATAAAGGTAAAAAAAACATATTACAATTTACGCTGTTTTTTAAAAATGACAAACTAATTAAATGGTCAGGAGATGAATTTCCAAAACAACGAGAATATAAAATTGATATAATAAAAAAAATTACAATAGATTAAAAATAATAAAAGTTGAAATACCTTAATTAATATGCAAGGAGCAAATATGAATATAGCCATCACTGGTGTCAGTGGGAAAATGGGACAAACATTAGTTAAAGCATCTCTAGAAGATAGCTCTGTTCAATTAACAGCAGCTATTGATCGCCCTGGTAGCTCTTTAATTGGAAAAGATGCAGCTATTTTATTAGGAAAAAAAACTGGAATAATAGTTAGTGAAAACTTAGACGAGATAAGCAAAGCTAATTGTTTGATAGATTTCTCAAGACCACAAGGAACACTAACACATTTAGAATATTGTTTAAAACATAAAATCAATATTGTTATTGGAACAACAGGATTTAGTAAAGATGAACTAAATACCATAAAAAATGCATCTAGAGAAATAGCTATTGTTCACTCATCAAATATGAGCATTGGAGTAAATGTAACATTCAAACTAGTAGAAATAGCTGCTAAAATGTTAAAATCCGGATATGATGCAGAAATATTTGAAGCTCATCACAAAGATAAAATAGACAGCCCATCAGGAACATCAATCACTATGGGTGAAGCAATTGCATCATCTTGGAATGTTTCATTATCAGATGTAGCAACATGGACACGCCATGGTAATATAGGAGCAAGAAAACCAGGAACCATAGGTTTCTCTGTTCTAAGAGGTGGTGATATTATAGGAGATCATAAAGCATATTTCTGCGGGAAAGGAGAAACTATTGAGGTCTCTCACCACTCTGGTAGCAGAGATGGATATGCAAGTGGAGCTTTACTTGCCTCAACTTTTTTGAAAAATAAGCAATCTGGCTACTATAATATGTCAGACGTATTAAATTTGAATAGTTACCAATAAAAATAATTAGAATACGACTGGCTCTATTTCTAATGAAATACCCGTTTTACGGCGCACGTCTTCTTGAATGGCGTGTGCTAATACCAATACATCATTTGCATTAGCATTGTTAATATTTACTAATATTAAAGACTGTTTTTTATAAACAGCTACCGGTCCAATAACCCTACCCTTCCAACCACATATATTGATTAGCCACCCAGCTGATATTTTACAAGACACACCTGGAATATAGTTCCAAAATACAATATTTGGAAAGAGTAACTTAAGATATTCTAATTCTGATAGTTCCAATATAGGGTTTTTAAAAAAACTACCTACATTACCTAGAACCGTCACACTTGGAAGTTTCCTCCTTCTAATAGAACAAACAATATCGAAAATATACTCAGGAGTTACATTTTTTTCTACACAATTAGCAATTTGATTTCTTATATCATGATATTCTATTCTGGGAGTCCAAATTTTATCTAAACACAAACGAACAGATAGTATCAAATAATCATTACAATTTTTCTTGAAAATACTTTCTCTATATGAAAATAAACAATCTTGAGCCTTAATTTCAATAAAACAACTACTTTTGAAACTCCATGCAAAAACACTATGACAGTACTCAGAAAACTCCAAACCATAAGCCCCTATATTCTGAACAGGGGCGCCTCCTACTGTGCCTGGAATTAATGCTAAATTCTCTAATCCATACCATCCTTGGCTTAAACAAAAAACTACTATATCGTGCCAAGATTCACCAGCTCCCACATCTATCAAAATATGATTGTTATCATTAGATAGAATCTTAATTCCAAGAATACCTATTTTTACTACTAGAGCATCAACAATATTAGGAGATAAAATAACATTACTACCACCACCAATCACAAACATTTTTGAATAATTCTTACGTATTTCTATTAAATACTTTAAATCATCATAATTAGAAACACAAAAAAAATTTTTTGTGTATATATCTATTCCAAAAGTATTAAGTTTTTTAAGATTTTTATAACAAGGTTTCTTCAAAGCGATACTGAAAAAATAATTATTTAAATAAAGAACAAACTTATTATATAATACATATATAATTATCATATATAAAAAATTATTTAGGCTTTTATAAAAACATATTAAAGTTGAAATTAATATTTTTGCAAAAACATTTTTTTAGATATATAATACACCCTGTTTTATATATTTATGTAAGCAGGATTCTTTATCTACAAAAGTGCGGGAATAGCTCAGTTGGTAGAGCGCAACCTTGCCAAGGTTGAGGTCGCGAGTTCGAGACTCGTTTCCCGCTCCAGTTCTAATAGTCTAATAGTGGCGCAATGGCAGAGTGGTCATGCAGCGGATTGCAAATCCGTGTACGGCGGTTCGATTCCGTCTTGCGCCTCCAAATTAATATAAAATGCTACATTAATTTATCTATAATTATTTTTTCTTGAAAAATGTTATAATTTAATAATAATTACCAGTTATAACTATAAAATTCAATAATCCAAAGACTATTACCATGTCTATAATTTCTCGTTCATACCCAATAATCAGAAAGATTTTATTTTCCATAGATGCAGAAACAGTCCACAATCTTACATTGTCTATGCTTAATAAAACATACAAATATAATTTTTTTAGAAAATCACTACACTCTTCTATAAACTTACCAAGCAAAATAATGGGATTACATGTTAAAAACCCTATAGGTTTGGCAGCAGGTCTTGATAAAAATGGAGAATGTATCGATGCTCTAGGAAATTTAGGATTTGGATTTCTAGAAATAGGAACTGTAACTCCTTATGCCCAAGATGGAAATCAAAAACCAAGAATATTTAGGTTACCTAAAGCTAATGCCATAATAAATAGACTAGGTTTTAATAATCATGGAATAGAAAAAGTTTTAGACAATATAAAAAATAACGAATGGCAAAAAAACAATAATTTACTAGGAATAAATATTGGGAAAAACTTCAATACAGAACTAAAAAATGCTGCCAATGATTATATTTTTTGTCTAAAAAAAGCCTATCCATATGCTGACTATATAACCATAAATATTTCTTCTCCAAATACTAAAAATCTTCGTGATTTACAAAATAAAGAATATTTAGAAAATCTTTTAACTCAAATTAAAGAAACACATAAAGAATTAGCAGATCATTACGGTAAATATGTTCCTATAGCATTAAAAATATCACCAGATTTAATGAATGAGGAAATAGAAGATATATCTCGATTACTCTTAAAACACAAAATTGATGGAGTAATAGCTACCAATACAACAACCTCAAGAAAAAAAATAGAAAAATTAAAAAACTATGATCAAGCAGGTGGATTATCAGGAGAACCTTTACATGAACTATCTTTAAATGTTATTAGACGATTAAAATCGTTAATAGGACAAGAAATAACAATAATAGGAACAGGTGGTATAATTTCAGGACAACAAGCAAAGGAAAAAATAGAAGCCGGAGCAACTGCTATACAAATATATACCGGACTAATATATAAAGGCCCTGGTATTATAGAAGAATGCTTTCATATGATTAAACAAAATATCAATATTAATTAATTTAATAAAATACTTTATATGATTTTGAGACCTGAAATAAATATAGTGAAATCTTCATATAATTCAAACAATTATATAATAGCCTGCTTCTGTGCTGAATGGTGTGGCACATGCAGAGATTACCAATCTAAATTTTCTGAATTATCAGAATATTTTAAAGAGTATAGTTTCTATTGGATAGATGTAGAAGAAAATGAAAATCTTCTAGATGATGAAGACATAATAAATTTCCCAACAATATTAATTCAGAATAAATATAAAACACTTTTTTATGGTGTTATAAATCCAAATATTAACTACCTAAAAAAAATAATTAACGGAATAGATAATATGAATAATTATTCTCTATCTACTCATGCACCAAAATTATGGGAAAAACTAAAAAAATAAATCATCATTATTTTTTTCCAGTACCACCTAACAATATAGCGTAATTTTCTTTGGTAATTCGTATATTATTGGTTTTAATTTTATTAGAATGATCTTTATTATAAGAAGTAATAATATTATTTGAACCTAAAAGTACAGATTGCTTATTCCTTAATTCATCATTTGATCCTAATATCTTATTATCATTAGCGACTAATTTCATATAATTTAGAGGTAAGCGCAATATTGTACTATCTGTAAATCTTTCAATACTTGATAACAAAGCATCTTCTTCATCATTAGATATTAATGAAATAGCAATCCCGGTATTATTTGCTCTACCAGTTCTTCCTATTCTATGCACATAATCTTCAGGACTATGAGGAATATCAAAATTTATAACACATGAAATGCCAATAACATCAAGCCCTCTAGCTGCTACATCTGTAGCAACAAGAATACGTAAAATACCGTTTTTAAACCTTTCTAATACAGCTGTTCTCTCTAATTGGCTTTTATCACCGTGAATAGAATCACACTGGATATCATTTGATCGCAAAAAAGATGTAAGTTTTATAGTGGATAATTTTGTATTAGTAAAAATTATTATAGTTTCTAGAACTCTAGATTTAAGAATAGATACTACTGCATCCATCTTAAATCTATCAGGAACAATATATGATAATTGTTCTACATTATCTGCGATAGAATTCTGACTAGTAATATCTAATTCAACTGGATCTTTTAAATAAGACATCCCTATTTTACGCATAAATTTACTAAATGTAGCTGAAAAGAAAAGAGTTTGTCTATTTTTAGGCAATTTACTTATAATTTTATCTATATCTGGCATAAAACCCATATCCAGCATTCTATCAGCTTCATCAAGAACAAAGATTTCTATATTTTGTAGATGTAAATTACCTTGCTCAATATGAGCTATTAATCTTCCTGGCGTTGCTACAAGAATCTCACATCCTAACTTCAAGTTATTTTCTTGACTATTATAATCTGCACCTCCAAACAAAACAACAGATCGTAAATTAGTATTTTTGCTATAAATAACAACACTATCATAAACTTGATTTGCTAGCTCACGTGTTGGAACTAATATTAAAACACGTAGCAAATGACGAGCTGGTGATGCGCTAGAATTAGCATAAGGCAATATTTTATTAATAATTGGCAAAACAAAAGCAGCTGTTTTCCCTGTTCCTGTCTGTGCTGCACCTAGAACATCTCTTCCATTCAATATAAAAGGGATGGCCTTTTCTTGTATTGCTGTTGGAGTTTCATATCCTATAGAATTTATGTTGCTCAATAAAAGTTTATCTAGACCAAAACTATCAAATAAAATCTTCTTGTTTTTATTTTCACTTTTTTCGTTCATAACTATATCTATATCTTCCTTATTTAAACATAAAGATGTTCATATTAAAAAATACAAATATGTAACAATAGTACCTGTTACATATTTGTCAACTAGAAGTAACGTCATATATAATCAACGACTACAACTTATTTAAACAATAGTTTAATTCTAAAAATTTATGTTACAAATATTGTCTTACAAAAACTAATTCTATAAGAGCTATATAATGAAAACAAATTATCTAGAATTTAATAATCAACACAATAAAACTATATCCTGTCCATGTTATACAAAAGAAATCTGGAACATGCATCCCAGAATATTCTTGGATTTAACTAACAAAAAGATAACAATTTGCCCTTATTGCGGAGCAAAATATCAAATTAATAAACAAGAATCCAAATAGTAATGAATATAATTCATGACATTTTATAGATGATAAATAGTGATTATATATGATAAATACATAAATATTATTTAGATTATATTATCACCTCAAACCATTGATAATTTTCTAACTCCAAAATATATGAATATATACTAGGAATTAATGACTACATACCTATACTACCTATATTAAATAATGAGCAATATTAGAAAGGCTATATTTCCATTAGGAGGTGGAATGGGAACGAGACTTCTACCAATCACAAAAGCACTTCCAAAAGAAATAATTCCAGTAATTGATAAACCTCTAATTCAATATGCTGTGGAAGAGGCTATATCGGCAGGAATAACTGAATTAATTTTCATTACAAGTCGTAATAAAAGAATTATAGAAGACCATTTTGACTCATCTCCAGAATTAGAAAAGTATTTAATTGATAATAACAAACCTGAAATATTGAGAGTAATAGATAATATTATACCAAAAAATATAAAATGTAGTTTTATAAGACAATCGAAGCCACTAGGTCTTGGCCATGCAATACTAAGCGCTGAGCATATCATAAATAATGAAGAATTTGCGGTAATATTAGCAGATGATTTAATAGACTCTAAAATACCTGTTGTTAAACAATTAATGATTATCTTTCAACAAACAAATTCTAATGTTGTTGCTATTCAAGATGTTTCATTAGAAGAAATAGAAAAATATGGTATAGTTGCTACGCAAAAATATAATCAAATAAAAAACACTGAAGAAATTACTAGCATTGTAGAAAAACCTAATCGAAAAAACTCTCCATCTCAAACAGCTATTGTTGGCAGATATATATTTAAATCTGATATTTTTGATCATCTGCGTATTACCACACCAGATATAAAAGGCGAGATTCAATTAACGGAAGCTATGATTTCTCTCTTAAAAGAAAAAAAGATCTTAGCATATAGATATGAAGGAAAAAGATTTGATTGTGGGACCAAACATGGACTGTTCTATGCCAACATATATTTTGGAAAAAAATATCATGGGTTCAATACAATAAGATCATAAACCAAAAGGTATGATGTAATGAAAACAATACATGTAACACAATTTCAAAAACGTAGGAATATATTAATAGAAAGAATAAATAAACTAGGTGGTGGAATAATAATTATTCCTAATGCCAAAGAATTTTATAGAAATAAAGATAATAAATTTCAATACAGACATGATAGTAATTTCTATTATCTATCAGGATTTACAGAACCAAATTCATGCATAGTGCTAGTAGCTGGGAAACAAAACAAATCATTTCTTTTCTGCTTGCCAAAAGACAAAGATAATGAAATGTGGAATGGTGAAGTATATGGACATGAAATAGCAAATAGAATATTTAAATTTGATTATTCATATCCAATAGAAAAATTTGATATGATTATATCAAATATAATAAAGAATCATCTATATAGTAATTCCATATATATAGAAATGAATAAATATATAGGACAAGAAAATAAAATCTTTAATTCTATAAATGAGCAAATAAAAACAACAAAAAAAATAAAAAATATTTGTGATATATCTGATATTATTAGCGAAATGAGGTTAATAAAAGATGGTTCAGAAATAGAAACAATGAGATTAGCAGCTCAAATCTCAGCAGAAGCACATTTAGAGCTTCTAGAATATTGCAAAGTTGGAATGTATGAATATGAATTAGAATCTAGAATTTCTTACATTTTTAGAAAACAAGGTGCACAAGCAGTATCTTATAATAGTATAGTTGCATCTGGCAAAAACTCTTGTATACTCCACTATACTAAAAATAATCAAAAAATCAAAGATGGAGATCTAATTCTTGTAGATGCGGGATGTGAATTAAATAGTTATGCGTCAGATATAACAAGAACATTCCCTGCTAACGGTAAATTCACTCCCCCACAATTAGCCATATATAACATAGTATTAGAGGCTCAAAAAGCTGCTATAGACTCTTGTAGAATAGGTAATAGTTTTAATGATCCTCATCAAACTGCCATAAATCTATTAGTACAAGGATTATTAGATGAAAAAATTCTTGTTGGTAATAAAGATGAAATAATAGAATATCATAAATATAAACAATTTTACCCACATAGCACAAGCCACTGGATTGGTCTTGATGTACATGATGTTGGATCATACTATTATTCATCGGAAGATAATACTAAAAATTGGACAAAGCTAAAAAATGGCATGCTACTTACAATAGAACCTGGTTTATATATTAGACCATCTCATGATATACCAAGTCATTTCTGGAATATTGGAATAAGAATAGAAGATACTATCCTCATCAAAGACAATGGATGTGAAATTTTAACAAAAAAAGTTCCTGTTAAAGCTCATGAAATAGAAAAAATAATGCAAGACAGCAATAAATAAATTGCGATTTCTATTAAAAACAGCAAATATAAACATAATAGAAATCGCTTATTTACATATAAAATATTAGACAGATAGTATATGATGATATACATATAGAATAACAAAAATTTAAATTTAGAAATACTGAGTTTTTATAAAATGAAAAAAGAAGATCTTTTTGAAGAATGTATAAGAATAAGCCTTTCTCGCTATCTAGAAGATTTAGGAGATTCTGAACCTTGTAATATGCTAAAAATGGTTATGTTATGCGTTGAAAAACCAGTTATAGAGGTTGCTCTAGAAAAGGCTGGTAACAACCAATCAAAGGCATCTGAAATATTAGGAATTACTAGAAGTACTTTAAGAAAAAAATTAATTGCTCACAATATATAGATTTAGGTCTATCATAAAAACCAAGAATTTTATTTATTGTGTTTTTATAAAATATATAACATTTTTATTATTATGAAAATTGAAACTGCACTACTCTCTGTATCAAATAAAGAAGGTATTATTGATTTTGCTAAAGCCTTAGAATCAAGAAATATTAGAATACTATCTACCGGAGGAACGTCTAAACTTTTAAAAGAATCAGGAATAAAAGTTACTGAAGTATCGGAATATACTGGTTTTCCTGAAATGCTAGATGGTAGAGTAAAAACCTTGCACCCTAAAATTCACGGTGGACTATTAGCTAAAAGAGACAAGCAAGATCATCTAGATATTATAAAAAAGTATAATATAGATAAAATTGATATTTTAGCAGTAAACCTCTACCCTTTCTACGAAACAGTTTCGAAAGATAATTGCACTTTTTCTAATGCTATTGAAAATATAGATATTGGTGGTCCAGCCATGTTGCGATCAGCAGCAAAAAATCATGGAACTGTAGATGGAGGGGTTACTGTAATTGTCGATCCTCAAGATTATAAAAAAGTCATTAATGAAATAGATCTATCTGGTAATACATCCTATAAATTGAGATTGGAACTTGCAAAGAAAGTATTTGCTCATACTGCCTTATATGATGGAATTATCAGTAATTATTTAAATAGCATCATAGATGAAGAACCAAATTATGATTTGGCTCCATCAAAACAAAAGTGGCCAGATGTTATAACTATACAGACAAATAAACAACAATCATTAAGGTATGGAGAAAATCCTCATCAAACAGCTTCTTTTTATGTGGATAGAAAAAATATATCAGGCTTGCTAGGCTCTTATAAACAAATACAAGGTAAAGAACTATCTTTTAATAATATAGCTGATGCTGATGCCGCTTGGGAGTGTGTCCGTAGTTTTAATAATGCAATAGCTTGTGTTATTGTAAAACATGCAAATCCTTGTGGAGTTGCAGTTGCTTCAGATACTTTAGAAGCTTATTCAAAAGCATTTCAAACGGATCCAACATCAGCATTTGGTGGAATTATTGCGTTCAATAGTCGTGTTAATGGTAAAACAGCTAAGACAATCATAAATAACCAATTCTTAGAGTTATTAATAGCTCCTTCTTATGATGAAGAAGCTATTAATATGCTCTCAGAAAAACAAAATATCAGAGTATTAGAAATACCAATTGGATATAATCAGAATGATTTTGATCTTAAAAGAGTAGGAGGAGGATGGTTGATGCAATCACCAGATTCCTATAAAACTGAATGGGATAAAATACAGATTGTTACAAAAAGAAAACCTACAGACCAAGAAACTAAAGATATGCTTTTTGCATGGACGGTTGCAAAATTTGTAAAATCAAATGCAATAGTATTTGCTTCAAATGGAATGACTTTGGGTGTTGGGGCTGGTCAAATGAGCCGTATTGACTCGGCCAGAATTGCCTCAATAAAAGCAGATAATGCTGGACTCAGTCTTAAGAATTCTGTAGCTGCATCAGATGCATTTTTTCCTTTTAGAGATGGTTTAGATGTAATCGTCCAATCTGGAAGCAGTTGTATAATTCAACCTGGTGGTAGTCTAAGAGATAATGAGGTCATTGAGGCAGCAAATGAACATAATATAGTTATGGCAATGACAGGAACTAGACATTTCAGACATTAAAATAAAACTATATAAATGAATATAAGAATATTAGGCATAGATCCAGGATTAAGAAAAACTGGATTTGGAGTCATAGATAAACATGGCACTAATATATCCTATATAACAAGTGGTACCATATTGGTACCACTTGGTATTCCTATGTCTGAAAGACTAAAAGTTATTTTTGATAATTTAAAACAGGTCATAGATGAAACAAAACCAGATGTTGCATCCATTGAAATAATATTTATGAATACGAATCCAGCTACCACCTTATTACTTGGCCAAGCTAGGGGAGCAGCTTTTTGCTCAGTTGCTAGTAATAATATACCAACTTATGAATATACAGCACTGCAAATAAAAAAAGCAGTAGTTGGCACTGGAAGAGCTGCAAAAAGACAGATGCAAACAATGGTGCAGCATTTGCTATCATTAAATGGTATGCCAGCATCAGATTCAGCAGATGCACTTGCATGTGCTATTTGTCATGCCCATGTTAGCTCCTTACAAAATAAAATTCTAAAAATAGAAAAATTATTAGGTAGCAAAAAGAAAATTAGAAATGGCCGTGTAATTATATAACATGGCTAATTATTATATTAGGTTGTATTCCATATGATAGAAAGAATATCTGGATTGTTGTTAGAAACATGGTCTAACAGCATTTGTATAGATGTACAAGGAGTTGGTTACGAGATAGAAATACCAACAAGTCTATTACCAAGATTACCAAATATTGGAGAAAAAGTTACATTATTTACTTATCTAGTAATAAGAGAAGATGCACATATATTATTTGGATTTGACAATCAACAAGATAGAGTGGTATTTAAATTGCTTATGAAAACAAATGGTATTGGCACAAGAACAGCTTTATCAATCTTATCAAACATGACTGTTAAAGAAATAATATCAGCCATTACATTACAAGATACATCAATTCTAACTAAAATACCAGGAATAGGACAAAAAACAGCAGAAAGACTAATATTAGAAATGAGAGATAAAATAAAATCTTCACATATTGAAGATCATATTTATGAATCAAGTAAAAAAACAGATATAATAGAAGCCATGATTTCTTTAGGATACTCATCAAAAGAGATTATGTCTATAATCAATTTGTTACCTGAGCAACTAACTCTGCCAGAAACTATAAAATATGCTCTTAGACTATTAAATAAAAGCTAAAACATATTCATTACAACATATTAAATTTACCAACATTCTTTTTAATTCCATAAATTATGGATTAGAATAATAACTATACTCATATCTTAAGAAGAAACAAAATATATGGCCATAAAATCTGACCATCTAAAATCAAATACTACCAGAAATATTTTAGAACCGGCAAAATATACAGTAGAAGAAAAAATTGAAAAAGCATTGCGTCCAAAAAGTCTATCAGAATATATAGGACAAAAAAACACATGTGAACAATTAAATATTTTTATAAAAGCTGCCACACAAAGAAATGAAGCTCTAGATCATGTATTGTTATTTGGACCTCCAGGATTAGGTAAAACAACAATGGCCCATATTATTTCTCATGAAATGAAGGCCAATTTACGCCAAACATCAGGACCAATATTAGAAAAACCTGGTGATTTAGCAGCTATACTTACCAATATGGAAAAAAATGATGTGCTCTTTATAGATGAAATTCATAGATTATCATCTGTTGTAGAAGAAATTTTATACCCTGCTCTAGAAGATTTCCAGATTGATATTCTTATAGGAGAAGGACCATCTGCTAAAAGCGTAAAGTTAGATCTGCAGCCATTTACTTTAATAGGAGCAACTACTAGAGCAGGAATGCTAACAAATCCCTTAAGAGATCGTTTTGGAATTGTTTCTCGTCTTGAATTTTATGACCCCAAAGAATTAACTCAAATTATTATGCGTAGTGCGAAATTACTTAACACAAGTATTACAAATGATGGAGCTAATGAAATAGCGAATAGATCAAGAGGAACACCTAGAATAGCGAATAGATTATTGAGAAGAGTAAGGGACTATGCTCAGGTAAAAGCTGAAGGAAATATAAATGCAGAAATAGCAAATCATGCGCTAACTATGTTAGAAGTAGATCCTCATGGCCTTGATTTAATGGATAGAAAATTACTAGAAGCCATAGTCTATAGATTTGACGGAGGACCAGTGGGAATAGATAGCTTAGCTGCATCGATAGGAGAAGAAAAAGATACAATTGAAGATGTTATTGAACCTTATCTTATTCAACATGGTTATATACAAAGAACGCCAAGAGGAAGAATCGCAACATCGATAACATTAAATCATATTGGCTCGACAGATATTATCAATAATAGACAGAAAAATATACAATTTGATGGAAAAGATAAAGAATATACCTATAAATAATATTTTATTGACAAGTATAATTCACGAAGAACAATCATCACAATATGTATTATATAATAAATTTTGTTTATTATTCTAACCACTAAACAACTCAAACAATCAAAAGCATTTATGGATCCATCTAAAATAAAACCAACTATTCAAAATTTTTTATGCAGAATTATAGATAATGATATAAAAAATCATCATCTAGAAAATAGAATATGGTCAGGAGTACCAGGAGATGCTATATTTCAAAAATTAGCAAACAAAATTGATACAGCAAAAATTAGGACTAGATTTCCACCGGAACCAAATGGCTACTTACATATTGGACATGCTAAAAGCATATGTTTGAACTTTGGGTTAGCTGAACAATA